>DATBTN010000072.1 GCA_036559195.1 Candidatus Baltobacteraceae bacterium | reverse complement strand
AAAGGGGGCGGTGCGCAAGCATCGCCCCCTTCTTTCTCGAAGGGTAGCTCATGAAGTCGATGCTCTTAATCGCGCTTGCTGCGTTTCTCGCGCAAGCGACACCCGCGCCCGCTCCAACCGCTTCTCCGGGCCCCGTGTACTTCGGCCAACCGGCTACGCGATTTACGCTGACGGCGCGGCCGCTTGGGTTCGATCCCGATGGGAACGCACGCTTCCTCGTCGTCACGAAGTTTTTCGACGCGCAGGGCCGCGTGACGCGTTCGATGGCGAACACCGACCTCGATTATTTTGCAAACCACGGCTACGTGCAATGGCAGACACGTTTGCGCTACGGGCAACCGGCGGCGATCGTGAAGACAACGCAAGGCGGCCCGCTCTCGGCAACCGTTCGCGCGAACGTTCCGAAACTCGGAAGCGTGACGGTTCGTACCGATACCCGCGGATGGACGGGATCGCGCGTGGTCGCGCAAGCACTTGGCCCGCACGCCGTGCAGATCGGCTGGTTCCCGCAGGAGCGCCGGCTCGCGCGCATCGTTCGAATCGACGGCAACGGCGCGCGTAAAACGATCGCGGTTATCGCGGGTCCGAGTTCGACGTACCGCGATACGCACGTACTGGCGAATCATCACTATCGGTATATCGTCTATCGCGCCGACGCGCCGGCCGTAAAACTTCGCGCCCTGCAGACGCCCGCGGCACCGCCGGCGACGCAAGTGGCGAACGCCGGCGGCAAAGCGATGTGGCTCTACTTTACGAGCAACCCGCTCGACCCGATCTACTACAAGAAACTCGATCCGAAAGCGATCGTGGACCAAGCGGTGAAGGCCGGGCTGCACTACGTGGAGCTTCGCACCGCCTACGGCGCTTATTGGGAAATCACGCCTGAAGCCAAGCCGACCATCGATGCGATCGTCGACGGTCTCGCCGCGCACGGGATCGGCACGATCGGCTGGACCGTCCCGCGCGATACCACCTTCGAAGATCTGCAGGCAAGTACGCGAACCGCCTACTACCGCACCGCAAAGGGTACGCGATTCACGGGGCTCGCAGTCGATGTCGAACGCGGCGACGAATTCATGGGCGGCGCGCCGCAGGGGCGCAGCGCGTTGTGGCAATACATGCAGTATCTGCGTGAGGCGATGGGGCCGAAGTACCTGCTCGTCGCGACGGTTGAAGACGCGTACCTCGAACATCTCGACAACACGAAGTACCCGTTTGCCCTGGTAGCGCGCTACAGCAGCGTGCTGCAGCCGATGTCGTACTGGCGGATGATGCGGCGCAAACCGACCGATCCCAAAATGGTGCGCGTGCTACTTAAAGCTTCGTACGATAAATTGCTGCGCGAGGCCGGGCGCAAAGTACCCGTGAGTTTCGGCGGACAGACGACGGCCGAGGGCCGCAACGGTTATCCGCCGGCCGGCGAGATTACCGCGAGCCTCGACGTTGCCAAGCAAGTCGGCGCGATCGGCGAATGTTTTTTCGATTGGGACGGAACGCAACCATACCAGTGGGACGCCCTCGCGGATTATCGCTGGTAAGCCCTTGACCAATTTCATTATCCGGCGGTTGCTGCTCGCCATTCCCACCCTGCTCGGCGTCACGATTCTCACCTTCGTGCTCATTCACATCGCACCGGGCGGTCCGGCGTTTGCAATCGCGGGCGAGAAGGCGACGCCCGCGCAGATCGCACAGGTTACGCACGAACTCGGGCTCGATCGCCCGTGGCCCGAGCAGTACGCGGTCTGGCTCGGAAATCTCGTGCACGGCGATCTAGGCTTCTCGTACATCAAGCAAACGCCCGTGCTCGAATTGATCGCGCAACGTCTGCCGCAGACGCTGATCCTCATGGGCACCGCACTGCTGGTCTCGATTCTGCTGGCGATTCCGCTCGGCGTGTACCAAGCATCGCGCCATCGCAGCGGTTTCGATCGAACGGCGAGCGTCTTCGTTTTTATCGCGTGGTCGATGCCGACGTTTTGGTTCGGCACGATCCTGATCGCGCTCTTCGCCGTGGGTTTGCGCTGGTTTCCGGTCGGCGGATTGCAGACGATCGATACCACCGCGTTCGACTGGCCGTCGCGCATCGCGCATTTGATCATGCCGGCCGCAACGCTCGCGATCGTGTCGGTTGCGGGCTGGAGCCGCTACATTCGCGGCAGCATGATCGAGCAATTGCGTGAGGACTACGCGCGTACGGCCGTGGCGAAAGGTCTGCCGGGGCGCGTCGTGCTGTTTCGACACGTGCTGCGCAACGCGCTAATTCCGTTTATCACGCTGCTCGGCGGCACGGTTCCCGCGCTCTTCGGCGGCGCGGTGATCACCGAACAGATCTTTGCTTATCCCGGAATGGGCCAGTTGTTCTGGCAATCGGCGGTCGATCGCGATTACGCGACGCTGCTCGGAATGACCGTGATCACCGCGCTTCTCGTGATTCTGGGAAACTTGCTTGCCGACGTGATGTACGGAGTCGTGGATCCGCGGGTGCGATATGACTAAGCTTGTCATGGTGAGCTTGTCGAACCATGGGGGGGACTTGTTGTGGTGAGCTTGTCGAGCACGGTCCTTCGACAGGCTCAGGATGACAGTGGCGAGCCGAGGCGGCGGGGGGTGCGGGCTACTTGGGTGGCGGGGGTTAGCGCGGGTTGGGTCGCGTTTGCGGTTTTGGGCTGCGTATTTGGGCCGGTGTTGCTGCATTTGAACGCGACGGTGACCGATGTCGCGCGCGCGTATGCGGCGCCCGGCAGCCTGCATTGGCTGGGAACCGACGGGATCGGGCGCGACGAACTCGCGCGGCTTCTCGTTGGCGGGCGCATCACGCTCGCCGTCGGAGCGGTGGCGGCGATCGTCGCAATGCTCATCGGCACGGTCTATGGCGCGCTTGCCGGATTTTACGGCGGCTGGCTCGATACGGTGCTCATGCGCATCGTCGACGTGTTTCTCGCCGTGCCGACGCTCTTTCTGCTGATCGTCCTCGCGGCGATGTTTCATGGGAACCTCATCACGCTCATGCTCGTTATCGGCGCGACCTCGTGGCTGGGACCGGCGCGTCTGGTGCGCGGCGAGATCCTCACCCTAAAGGAACGCCTGTACATCGAAGCGGCACGTTCGGTCGGAGCGAGCGATGCGCGCATCATCTTTCGCCATCTCGTGCCCAATGCGTTCGGCACGATCGTAACGACGACCACGTTTATGATCGCCAGCGCCATGCTCGCCGAAACCGCGCTCTCGTACCTGGGTATCGGCGTGCGCGCGCCGATGCCGTCGTGGGGCAATCTGCTCTCGAGCGCGCAGAGCGACATCTTTGCGGGCGCCTACTGGCTGATTCTTCCGCCCGGCCTCGCGATTCTCGGCACGGTGACCGCGCTGAATTTTATCGGCGATTGGTTACGCGAGCGTCAGGAATCCTCGGTGGCCGGTCTATGATTCGCCGCTTAATCGCCGCCTGTTGCGCGCTCGCGATCCTTGCCGGCTGCGGCGCGCGCAGTGCCGAAACGCGCAACCCTAACATCGTGATCTGCGCCTGGATCAGCGCGCCCGAAAGTTTCAATCCGTTTACCACCGTAAGTTCGGCGGCACGGATGATCCAGGACCTGATCTACACCACAGTCATCGATCTCGGCGCGAACATGCTGCCCAATTGGTCCACCAGCTTCGCATCGAAGATTGCGATCACCGACGGCGGGCGACGCTACGTCCTGCATCTGCGCAAGACCGGCCGCTGGGCCGACGGCGTCCCGATCGCGGCCGACGACGTCGTCTTTTCGCTCAAACTCGCCGCCAACACCCACGTGCTCGCGGGCTATTCCGGCGACTTCACCCTCATGGATGCAGGCTCCGTGCGCAAACTCGATCGCTACACCGTTGAGTTTCGCTTGACCAAGCCGTCACCGCCGTTTCTCGAGAACGCGCTGAGCGAAGCGTACGTTTTGCCGAAGCACGTTTTCGGACGCTACCCCGCGGACTCGGTGCAAGAAGCGGCGTTCATCAATAGCAATCAGCAATTGGCCCATCACCCGCTTCCGAGCGGGCCGTTTCGCCTCAAACGCGTGGTTCCCGATTCGTATCTCGTGATCGAACCGAATCCGGGCTATTGGGGGCCGAAGCCGTTTCTCTCGGAGATCGCGTTTCGCGTGTATCCGCAGCAAGACTCGCTCTACGCCGCTGTCGATGCGGGCGAAGTCGACGTCACCGATATTCCGCCGAATCTCTGGCGCGTGCATACGCGATTGCGCGGCGATCACCGGGCGGTCACCTGGCCGTGGAACGTCGCCTTCGTGCTGTTGCCGAATTTCCACGCCGCGACCGCACCCTTCTTACGCGAGCGCGCCGTACGCCAAGCCATGCTCTACGCGATCAATCGGCCGTTCATCATCAAGGGCATCATGAGTGGCGAAGCGGATCAGTTGAAC
>DATBTN010000071.1 GCA_036559195.1 Candidatus Baltobacteraceae bacterium | reverse complement strand
CCGGCGCACGAGCGCGTAGAGCACCGCACCATCCACGAGATCCATCGCAATCGCCGGAAGTTTGCTCAGGCGCCCGAGCAACTCGTAATCGTGCGACCACGGGCCGAGCAGCGAAAAGACGTGACCGATAAACCACAAGACGTAGAAATAGCCCGGCGGATAATCGGCAAAGCTGGTCGCGTTATAGAACTGCGAAAACGGATGGGCATTGAGCGAGAGCGCCCAGGCCTCGTAGGTTACGATATCGTTTTTGAAGCCTTGATTCCCGATAAAGAGCAGCCGCACGAGTAGTCCCACGGCGAGAATGCCCCAGAACGTCCACGGAACGCTCGCCGCGTCGTCGCGCAGCGGCTGCGCGCGCAGTTCCGCCTTCGTGCTCATTTCGACGGGCCTCCGATTTGTAGTGAATCGATGAGAAAATTGCGGACCTCGACGGCGGGATGACGCTCGACCGCCGCCAGATGCTCTTCGACCGCACGATTCGCGGCCTCTCTCGCGCCGAGTTCGTCGAGCGCGTCGATGACGCGGGCGACCGTTTGGGGCTCCAGCGATTCGCGCCGCTCGTAGGCGGCGGCCACCAGGTCCCGTGCCGGCGAACGCGGACCTCCCAGCGCCCATACGACCGGGTAGCTCCACTTGCGCCGCGCGATATCGTTCGCTACGACTTTGCCCGTCGCATCGGTCGAGCCCCACACGCCCAAGACGTCGTCGCGAATTTGAAAGGCGAGCCCGTACTCCCAGCCGAGCGCGCGATAGCCTCGCACGACCGCATCGTCGCACGGAGCGCAGAGGGCGCCCATCTCGCACGCCGCCGCAAAGAGTGCCGCCGTCTTCGAGCCGATCATGGTGAAATAGTCATCGCGACTCACGCTGCTCGCCGTTTCGAACGCCAGGTCGAGCGACTGCCCGTCGCACATTACGGCGTGAGCTTCGTGCAGCGCGCGAACCAATCGCACGACGCGGCCCGCATCGTGCGACGATGTCGCGCGCACGAGCGAAAGAAAACTTATCGCGCAGAGTCCGTCGCCGGCGTTGATCGCTTGCGGGATTCCGTAGACCGACCAGAGCGTGCGGCGGCCGTGGCGAAGTTCGTCACCGTCTTCGATATCGTCGTGAACGAGCGAATAGTTGTGCAGCAACTCGATCGCCGCCGCCGCATCGAGCGCGGCTTCGACTGCGGCGCCCTGGGCGAGCGCGACGCGCAGCAGCAGCTGCGGCCGCAGTCGCTTGCCGCGGCGCGCCGGCCCGAACGCGCCATAGCCGAAATGGTACGAAAGCATATCGGAGACCTGTGAGGATCCCCGATGCTGCGCGATGGATTCTTCGAGGCGCGCCTCGAAGCGATCAGACGGCCAAACGAGAGAGTTCCTCCATTTTGCCGGCGACTTCGTCGACGAGCCAGCCGGGCGTGGACGCACCCGACATCAACCCGGCAACGCTTACGCCGCCGAACCAATCGGCTTGCAGTTCCTGCGGCCCTTCGATGTGATAGGCTCGCGTACCGTTCATCTCGGCAAGCTCCGCCAAATGCTTGGTATTCGCCGACGTCTTGCCGCCGACGACGACCATGATGTCGACCTCTTTGGCAAGATCGATCGCCGCGCTCTGACGATTGTTCGTATCCGTGCAAATCGTGTTGACCGAACGTACTTCGTAGTATTTCAACGTCAGCGCCTTAACGATGTCCGTGAAGCGCTCGCGCGAATACGTCGATTGCACGACCACGCCCACTTTGCTCCCGCGCGGAAGTTTGTCGACGTCTTGCACCGTCTCGATGCACCACGCGCCGGGCACGTGGCTGAGCGTTCCCTTGACTTCGGGATGGTTCGGATCGCCGACGACGATGATCTTGTATCCATCGGCTTTGAGCTTCTCGGCCTGCACGTGAATCTTGGTTACCATCGGACAGGTGGCGTCGATAATCTCGAGCCCCTTCGCCTGCGCGCGCTCGAACACGTCGATCGGCAGGCCGTGGGCGCGTACGAAGAGCGCGCCGGAGTCGACGTCGTCGATGGAGCTGGCATTTTTGAGACCGCGGCTTGCGAGGGACTCGACCATTTGCGGATTGTGCACGACGTTGCCAAGCGACGTCACGTCGTCGCGTGCCGCGATCGCTTCTTCCGCCTTCTTGACCGTGATCGCCACGCCGAAGCAGAATCCCTGAACTTTCGCTTTCTTAATTTCCATCGAGTCTCTCCGCAAGCGAGCGAATTTCGCTCATCACCTGCTCGGTGAACTTCGCCATCTCTTCGCGCGTGGCTTTCCGATTCGCCGGAAGTGCGAGCGGCGGCCCGAAAGCGACTTTTATCTGATGCAGGGCTTTGGCCCGATCGCCGCCCACGACGCACGCGGGCACGACCGGAGCCGTGGCGAGCGAGGCAAGCAGCGCCACACCCTGGCGCGCCGCTTCCGAGCCGTCGCGATTGCGGGTTCCCTCGGGAAATATACCGATGCACCCGCCGGCGCGCAACACGTCGACCGAGCGGCGGATCGCGGCCATCGGCGTCCCCGTGCGATCGACCGGATAGGCTCCGAACGACGCGATCATCGGGCCGAGCACCGGGATATCGAAAAGTTCTTTTTTGGCCATGTAGCGCACGCGCCGCGGCGACGCCGTTCCGAGTGCCGGCGGATCCAGGTACGAGCGGTGATTGCAGGCGATGATTACCGGGCCGGTTCGCGGCACGTTCTCCCTACCGCTCACGCGCATTCGCCAGATCCCGCCCAGCAGCGGCCACAGGATCGCCTTCGCAATGTCGTACGAGATCACACGGCTACGCGCTCGACTATTTCGTAGATCGCATCGACGACTTGTTCGACCGATCGATCGCTCGAGTCGATTTCGTGCGCGTCCTGCGCCTTGCGCAGCGGCGAATTCGCGCGTTCCTTATCGAGGCGGTCGCGCTCCTCGATTTCTTGCGAGAGTTCGTGCGCGTCGACATCGACGCCCGAACGCTCCAACTGCATGCGTCGCCGTTCGACGCGCGCTCGCACGGATGCCGTTAGAAAGATCTTTACGGGTGCGTCGGGCAGCACGACCGTCCCGATGTCACGGCCGGCCATCACGACCGGGCCTGCCTGCGCGATGCGCCGCTGCTCGCGAACCATCGCTTCGCGCACGAGCGCGTGTGCCGCCACGATCGAAACGACCGCCGTTACCTCGTTCGATTCGAGTTGCTCCGCTCCGAGTTCGGTCGCGCCCGCGAGCACGCGAAAGCCGATCGGCGCGTCGCGATCGAGCCGAATCGTGATGCGCTGCGTCTGGCAGAGATGCACGAGCGCGTCTTGGTTATCGACGTGCGTTTGCGTGTGCAGCGCGAGCCAGGCTAGCGCGCGATACATCGCCCCGGTATCGAGGTAGAGCATCTGCAGGCGGTCCGCGAGACGGCGCGCGACGGTCGTTTTGCCCGAAGCGGCCGGCCCGTCGATGGCGATCTGGATATGTGGAGGCACGCTGGCGCCATTTCTGCCCCCCGGTGCCAAAGCATTTTGCGCCGCCAGGGAAGCCCGTGCTCGGAGCGCCAACTCCCGCTCGTGGCCAAACCTCGATCCGTCTATTTTTGTTCGGCGTGCGGTTTCGAATCGCCGCGGTGGCTCGGGCGCTGCCCGCAATGCGAAGCCTGGAATTCGTTTGACGAACGAGCCATGCGCGTTGCCGCCGCCCGGCCGTCGTCGACACCCGCGCGCCCGGGCGCGGCGGGGCCCGTGCAATTACACGAAATCGACAGCGCGCGCGTGGCGCGCGAGCGAACCGGCATGCCGGAGTTCGACGCGGTCCTGGGAGGCGGGATCGTTCCGGGCAGTCTCACGCTCATCGGCGGGCCGCCGGGCGCGGGCAAATCGACGCTGCTGCTGCAGATCGCCGCGCAGCTTACCGGCAGCGGCGCGCCGGTCGTCTACGTATGCGGCGAAGAGTCGGCCGCGCAAGTCAAACTGCGCGCGCAGCGCTTGGAGCTGTGGCAAAACGAGAACGACGCGAACGATCTGCTCGTGTATCCGGAGACGAATCTGCGCGCCGTGCTCGACGAACTCGAGCGGCGCGCCCCCAAGGCGCTCGTCGTCGATTCGATTCAGACCGTGTGGCTGCCGGAGGCCGAGGCCTATGCCGGCAGCGTCACGCAGATTCGCGATTGCACGCAAGCGCTCATGGAGTTCGCCAAACGCACCGGCTGCGCGACCTTCATCGTCGGACACGTAACCAAAGACGGCACGATCGCCGGCCCGCGACTGCTCGAACACCTCGTGGATACGGTTCTGTATTTCGAAGGCGAGGCGAGCGGTGAATACCGCATCCTGCGCGCGTACAAGAATCGTTTCGGTTCCGTGGACGAGATCTGCGTCTTCGCAATGGGCACCGGCGGCCTGCGCGAGATCGCGAATCCATCGGAGCTCTTCCTTTCGGGGCGCACCGCGCGGCCGAGTGGCTCGTGCGTCGTGGCTTCGATCGTCGGCTCGCGTCCGGTCCTTATCGAAGTGCAGGCGCTCGTCGGCGAGACGAGTTATGGCACGCCGCGCAGGCTCGCAAATAATTTAGATCAAGCTCGGCTGGCGATGGTGCTCGCCGTACTCGAGCGGCGGGCCGGCATGCAGCTCGGTACGCACGACGTCTACGCCTCGGTCGCGGGCGGCCTGCGCGTCAACGAACCGGCCGCCGATTTGGGCATCGCGCTTGCGATCGCGTCGTCGTTTCGGAATCGCCCGCTGCCGCCGGATGCCGTGGCCTTCGGCGAACTCGGACTCTCCGGCGAAGTGCGCGTGGTTAACGCGAGCGCGCGGCGCATCGCCGAAGCCAACAAGCTCGGCTACCGTACGATCTACACGCCGCAGAATTGCGGCGATATCGCCGCGGCCATCGCGCTCGCGCTCGGGTGATGCTCTTCGAGAGCGTTCCGAATATCTCCGACGGGCGCGATTACGCGATCGTTGAGGCCTGCGTCCGCGCGGTCGAGTCGGCCGGGGCGCGGGTGCTGCACCGCACGAGCGATCCGATTCACAACCGCAGCGTCTTCACGATCGTCGGCGAGTATTCGACGATGCGCGACGCGAGTCTGGCGCTTGCGGGCGCGACGCTCGAACGCGTCGACCTGCGCGCGCACGCGGGCGTTCATCCGCGCATCGGATCGCTCGACGTGCTGCCGTTCGTGCCGCTGCGCGAAGCCTCGATGGACGACGCGGTGCGGCTCGCCCGTGAAACGGCGCAGGCGATTTGGGAGCGTTGGCGCGTTCCGTCGTTTCTCTACGGGGAAGCGGCGGCGACGCCGCTGCGGCGCAACCTCGCGGCGGTTCGCCAGGGCCAATTCGAAGGGCTCGATGCGCGCTTCGAGCGGCCCGAATGGAAGCCGGATTTCGGCGACGTTGCCAAGCACGTCAGCGCCGGTGCGATCGCGATCGGCGCGCGCGCGCTGCTCGTGGCCTTCAACGTCGAGTTGGACACGGGCGATCTCGCGCTCGCAAAACGTATCGCGCGCACGATTCGCGAGCGCGACGGCGGCCTGCGCACGCTCAAGGCACTCGGACTTCGATTGAGCGACGGGCTGGTTCAAGTCTCGCTGAATATCACCGATTTTCGCGCGACCCCCCTCTACCGCGTCGTCGAGACGATTCGCGCGCTCGCCGGTGCCCACGGGGTCGGCATCGTCCGGTCGGAATTGATCGGTTGCATCCCCTACGAAGCGGTCGAAGCCGCGGCCGACTATTACTTAGGAGTAGACTCCGGAGGAGCACGATGAATCAGGCAGCCGCGCACAAACCTTTAACCGCCGATCAAGTCGAGAACCACCCGCTCGTCGACGACGTCAACGCCATGCACAGCGAGCAGCTTTCGCCGATCGAGCGCTTCTGCAAACGGGTCGCCGATGCAACGGGCGCGCCGGCCGCACTGATGCTTGCGATCGTGGTTCAATTGATCTGGATCGCCTTCGGCACGCTCACGCATTGGGATCCGTTCCCATTCGTCTTCCTTCTTACCGTCTCCAACGTCGTGCAGCTGATCCTGATCTTCGTCATCGCCGTCGCGCAGCGCCAATCGGGCGAGCACGCCGAACTTCGCGCCGAAGCCGACCACGACAACATCTCGCGGTTGCTCTACCATCAGCAGGTTCAAGAGCAATTGCTCCTGCGGCTCGCCGAGCACAGCGGCCTCGAACTGCCCGACCTGCGCGCCGCCGTCGCCGCCCTCGAGCATCCCGCCGCGCCCTAAAGAGTCGCGCGCTTCACAGCGGCGAAGGAGGTTGGGCCGCTATCGTTATGGAGTGTCGATGAAACGCCTCACCGTCTTTCTTTTATGCCTGCTCTTCGTAGGCCGGCCGGCCTTCGTCTCCGCCCAGAGTCAACTCGACTCCGGTGCCGGCGATCGCGGCGTCTATCAAACCAAGCTAGCCGACGGCCTGCGGGTGGTCGTCGTTGAGGATCACGCGGCCCCCGTCGTTCAGACTTCGATGTGGTATCGCTTCGGCTCGCTGTATGAAACGCCCGGAAAGACCGGGCTCGCGCACGGGCTCGAACACATGATGTTTCGCGGTACGAAAGATCTCTCGGCCGGCGGCCTCGACGACATTACCGCGCGGCTAGGCGCGCAGGTCAACGGCCAGACGGATTACGATTATACGAATTTCTATTTCGTCACGCCGTCGGATAAATATCCGGTCGCCGTCGCGATCGAGGCGGATCGCATGAAAAACCTCGCCTTGCGGCCGGCGGACTGGAGCATCGAAAAGCGCGCGGTCCTCAACGAGATCGACGGCGATCAATCCTCGCCGTTTTTTAATCTGCTCTCCCGCGTGCGCGCGGCCGCCTATCCGGGTTTGCCCGCGGGCCGTACGCCGATCGGCGTGCGCTCCGACGTCGTCGCTTCCACGGCGGCCGATATCGCAAAGTACTATCACGAGTGGTACGCGCCGAACAACGCCGCGCTCGTCGTCTCGGGTGACGTCGATCACAACGCGGTCTTCGCACTCGCGGCGCGCGATTTCGGAAAGATCTCAGCGCGCACGCTGCCGGCCCATCGCTTCGTTCACCCGGTGGCGGCGACGGGCAAGACGGTCGAGGCACAGTTTCCGTTCCCCTTCGAAGTGCTCGATCTCGCGTACGCCGTTCCCGGCGATACGGAACCCGGCGAGCCCGCCGTCAGCACGCTCTCGTCGCTGATTTCCAACGAGCGCGGCCCGTTCTATCAAGCGCTCGTAGAAACCAACGTGGCCCTCGGTATCGAAGCCAACGCCGATACGCAGCTGCGCGGCGGGCTGATGAACGTCTTCGTGATCCTCAATCCGGGCCACACCGGCAGCGAAGCTCAAACCATCTTTCAAACGACGATGGATCGCGTCCTCAAAGACGGCTTCGCGCCCGATCTGGTCGCCGCGGCGAAGAATCAAACGATCGCGCAACGCGCCTACACGGCCGACTCGATCAGCGGCTTCGGCGATTTGGTCGGTTATACGTACGGCGTCGTCGGCGAGAAAGTCGGCAGCGAAGACGCGCGCTTGAGCGCGCTGACCGGTGCCGATCTCCTGGCCGCGGCGCGAACCTATCTGGCCAAACCCAACGTCGTCGGACACTTGAGTCCCAACGATCAGCCGCAGCGAGGCTCGTCGCAAAAAACGAGCGCCGCAGCCACCGATAATTTCAGCTCGCGTATTCCCAATGGCCCGATCGTCGAACCCGCCGCGCTCAAAGCTGCGGTGGAAAAACCGACCACCGCCCGCAGCAAGCTCGATCCCGTTCGGTTCACGTTGCCGAACGGCCTAACGGTGATCGTGCAGGAAAAGCGCGACCGTCCCACCGTGTATATCAGCGGGTCGATCGCCCAATCGCCGGCGGCCGAACCGGCCGGCAAAGAAGGTCTCGTGCGCCTCGCCTCGACCGTCGCCGATTTCGGTAGCGCGCAGTACGATTTCACGCAACTGCGCAAAGCGACCGACGATATCGGCGCGTCCGTCGGCCTCGGACAAACCTTCTCGGCGCACGGCTTCGCGCGCGATTTTAACACGCTGCTCGGCATTCTGGCCGATGGTGAAGAGCATCCGACCTTTCCCGAGAAATGGTTGACGCTGCAGCGCGACCAACTCGCCAACAGCATCACCACCGAGAACAGCATCTCGGGCGTCACGATCCAACGCGCGTATCTGCAACGGCTGCTCTCACCCGAAGATCCGGGCCTGCGTTTCGCCACATCGCTCTCGGTTGCGGGAATAACGCGCGACGATTTGCTGGCCTACGCGAAGACCTACTGGCGCCCCGATCTCACGACGATCGCGATCGTGGGCGACGTCACGCCGCAACAAGTCCGCACCGGCATCGAGCGTGCCTTCGGCAGTTGGCAGAATGTCGGTCCCAAGCCGGATGCCGCACAGCTGCCGCTGCCGCCCGCGCACAGCGCCCACGCCTACGTCGGTACTGCCGCCAATCAAGTCTTCGTGCAACTCGGCCAGCCCGCGATCGCGCGCTCCAATCCCGATTACTACGCCTTCGATCTGATGAGCCAAATCATCGGCGGCGCCGGCTTCTTCGAATCGCGCCTCTGGCAAGAGTTGCGTCAAAAACGCGGACTGGTCTATAGCGTGAGCACGACGTTCAAAGCCGATCGCGACCGCGGGGACTTCGAGATCGAGATGAGCGCGGCGCCCGACAAGGTCGTGCCCGCGGTGCGCATCGTTCGCGACGAACTCCTGCGACTGCAAAAAACGCCGGTGACCGCAACGGAGCTTGGGGAAGCCAAGACGCGCGTCGTCTCCGAGGCGCTGCTCGCGCAAGAGTCGGCGAGTTCGCAGGTAGACGAACTGCTCGACACGTCGATCCACAATTTGCCTACGGACTACTACGCCACGCTCAACGATCGCTACGCGCGCATCACGCCCGCCGATATCGAACGCGTCGCCAAGAAGTACCTGCGGCCCGACGCGTTGATTCAAATCTATTCCGGACCGAGCGGACCCTGGGCAATGCGCGGACTCTAAAAACGGGTAGAGAGGCTCCATGGCACAGATCGTCACGATCGATCCGACATCGACTCGAGAACTCGAACGCTTCGATTACACAACCCCCCAGGATGCCGGACGCGCGCTCGATCGTGCGCGCGCGGCATTTGCGCAGTGGCGCAGCGCGGCATTCGCCGATCGCGCCACGGTCTTGCGGGGCGCGGCGCAGCGCCTGCGCGCGCGATCGGGGGACCTCGCCGAGATCGCCGTGCGCGAGATGGGCAAACCGATTCTGCAGGCGCGGGCCGAGGTGGAGAAATGCGCGAGCGGCTGCGAGTATTTCGCGGAAAACGCCGAACGTTTTTTAAGCGACGAAACGGTCGCGAGCAACGCCGCTCTGAGTTACGTCGCTTTTCGGCCGCTCGGCGCGATTCTTGCGATCATGCCCTGGAACTTTCCTTACTGGCAGGTCTTCCGAGCTGCGGCACCCGCGTTGATGGCCGGCAACGTCATGCTGCTCAAGCACGCCTCCAACACGACGCGCTGCGCGCTCGAAATCGAACGCATCTTTACCGAAGCGGGCGCGCCTGAGGGCGTTTTCACGACGCTGCTCTTGACCGGCGCGCGCGCGACCGAACTCGTCTCCGACGAACGCATCGCGGCGGTGACCCTCACGGGAAGCGAGGGCGCCGGCATCTCGGTCGCTGCCGCAGCCGGCAACGTCTTAAAGAAGTGCGTGCTCGAACTGGGCGGCTCGGATCCGTTCGTGGTGCTGGCAGACGCGGATATCGACCGCGCCGTCGAGGTCGCCGTGACCGCTCGCTTTCAAAACAACGGACAGAGCTGCATCGCCGCTAAACGCTTCATCGTTGAGGACCGCATCTACGATCGTTTCGTCACCCAATTCGGTGACGCGTCGGCAAAGCAGGTTGTTGGAAACCCGCTGGACGAGAGCACCCAACTCGGTCCGTGCGCCCGCGACGATCTGCGCGCGAGTCTGCGGGAACAAATCGCGGAATCGGTCGCCGGCGGCGCCCGCATCGTCACGGGCGGCCATCCGATCGATCGTGAGGGCTTCTTCTTCGAGCCAACCGTCGTCGCCGACGTCGTCCCCGGCATGCCGATGTTCGATCGCGAGACGTTTGGACCGGCGGCCGCCGTGGTGCGTGCGCGCGACGAGCGGCACGCCATCGAGCTTGCCAATCAAAGCTCGTTTGGACTGGGATCGAATCTCTGGACGAGCGATCTCGATCGTGCGCGCCGCCTCGCCGCGGAGATCGAAAGCGGCGCCTGCTTCATCAACGGAATGGTCGCAAGCGATCCGCGGCTGCCCTTCGGCGGCGTCAAACGCTCCGGTTACGGACGCGAACTCTCCGCGTTCGGCATCCGCGAGTTCGTCAACGTCCAGACGGTTTGGATCGGCCCCGCAAAGAACTAGCCCGACGCGCCGGCGCAGAACGCGGCGATTCGGCGAATTCCCTCGCGTACGTCGTCGATCGGGGCGACCCAGCTCAAACGCAGCCACGGCGCGAACGACGGGCCGAACGCGCTCCCCGGAATGGCGATAACGTCGTGCTCGTCGGCGAGCCGATGCGCGGCCGCCAGCGAGTCGATGCCATCGGGCAAGCGCACGCACGCATAGAAACTTCCGTCGGGTTCGATGAATCGCAAACCGCTCGCGCGCAGCGCTTCCACCACGTCGTGGTGCTGGCGGATGTACCACGGCGCGTGTTCCGCGAGCCCGCCCGGCCGCGCGAAGATGTCGAGCGCGACCTGTTGGGCGAACGTATCGGCGCACGACGTGATCCACGCATGCACTTTGATGATGGATGCCGTAACGGGCGCCGGGGCTAAACTCCAGCCCAAGCGCAAGCCCGTCAGCGCGTTGCTCTTGCTCACCGAGTTGGTCACGATCGTGTGCGGATAAACGCGCGCGAAATACCCGGCGTCCTCTACGTAGGTTTGTTCGCGATAAATTTCGTCGTGAATCACCCAAACGGGCTCCCCGCCACGCGCGAGCAGCCCGGCGGCGACGCGCTCGACGGCGGCGCGTGCGATGACCCGCCCCGTCGGATTGCAGGGCGAGCAAATGACGACTGCCCGCGTCCGTTCGCTCACGGCGGCGAGGATGCGTTCGGCATCGTAGGCAAAATCGTCGGCCTCGAGCATGGCCACCGCGCGCACGGCGACCCCTTCAAGTTTCGCCATCTTCGCATACGACGGAAACGCCGGCTCGACCACCAGCAATTCGTCGCGCGCCGGATCGAGCACGGTTTTGAGGACCGCATACGTCGCCTCTTGCGATCCGGTCGTGATGCAGACGTTGTCGGCGGTGGTAAGCCCGGGGTAGCCGTAGTGCTCCGCGATCAGGCGTCGCAGTTCGCTGTCGCCGGCGTTTATCGTATAGTGAATACCGTGCTCGCGAACGTAACGCATAGCGGCCTCAAAATGCGCCGGATCCGGTCGCAGCGACGGCTCGCCCAACCCGAGGTCGAACGAACCGGGTTTACGTTTGGCAGCGATCTCGCGAATGAGCGAGCCCGAAATCTCGGCAACGCGCGGATTGATCATACCGCCACCTCGAAATCGCGCAGCGCCGCATTCAACGACGTCTTGCGGTCGGTCGATTCGCCGCGCGTACCGACGATCAAGGCACACGGCACCGCGTAGGTGCCCGCGGGAAACGCTTTCGGTATCGTTCCGGGGATGACGATCGCGCGCGGCGGGACGTACCCTTTGCTCGTTATCGCCTCGCTCGCGCGAACGTCCACGATCGGCGTGCTGGCGGTGAGCACGACACCCGCACCGAGCACGGCTTCGCGGCCGACGCGAACCCCTTCGACGACGATGCAGCGGGAGCCGACGAATGCCCCGTCTTCGACGATGACCGGCTGCGCCTGCGGCGGCTCGAGAACGCCGCCGATCCCCACCCCGCCTGAGAGATGGACGCCCTTGCCGATCTGCGCGCACGAGCCAACGGTCGCCCACGTATCGATCATCGATCCATCGTCAACGTACGCGCCGATGTTCACGTAACCGGGCATCAGAATCGCGTTACGGCCGAGAAAGCTCCCGTACCGGGCGACGCCCGGCGGCACGCAGCGGGCACCGAGCCGATCGTAGTTGGTCTTGGTCGGCAACTTGTCGTAGTATGCGGGCGCGTTGGATTGCTCGCCCGCCCCCGAGCGAATCCATTCGACATCGCGGCGCTGGAAATAGAGCAGAATCGCTTCTTTGATCCACGCATGCGTGACCCAGGCATCCCCGTCGGGTTCGCAGACGCGCAGACGCCCGTCGTCGAGCGCGGCGATCACGTCGTCCACGGCGCGCCCCGCCTCTCCCTTGACGGCGGCGGGCGTTGCGACGAGGGCTGCGATTGCCAAAGCAAGTTCCGTAGCGTTCACGGCTCCTCGCTTACGACCAGAAGCGCAAACTAACCCGCCTAGCGCCCCACAACGGTGTGCGCGCCCTTGCCATGGTGAGGTTGTCGGAACCATGTAGCGCGACTCACGCCGTCCTTCGACAGCTCAGGATGACAAAAAGGGGGGGTGAGCCCCGTCGGCGGACCGACAAGGTTCAGAATTTTTTATGGTTGCGGAGCCAATAGGCGATGTCGAGAGAAATCCGCGTCGTCAATCGGTCCAATATGACCGGCAGATCGGCGTCGTTCTTGAGGACGCTCTCCTCGTGAAAAGCCGCGGATTGGACTGAGCCGTGCATTATCCACGCATTAAGTACGAACGAGGGCTGGTTGGTGGCGATCGATTTCAGGTACAGCTGTTGCACGGTAATGATCGTCGCCTCTTTCGTGCAGGCGTTCACAGCGGGCTTGGTACTGTCGGCCCATTCTACCGCCTGCGCAAAACTCGACTTCAAATGCCTTTCTTCTTCGGCAGCTCCGGCAACGAGCGTCGGCGGAGCACCGGGTGGCAAAAACGTGATGCAAACCTCACCGCTGCTCGATGGTTGGTCGAAGGCAACTGCTCGCGCCGTCGCCAGGGCGAACAGCGCAAAAATTACGAGCCACACTGGGGTGCCCGGACTACGGTTCACGTAAGCCCGTCGCCTACTATGATGTGATTCCATTTCCGGAAGCTCGGGTTCACCTTCGACAATCTCCGTCTTCACGCAAGCCCTCCGTCCTTTATGCCGAATATTCTATCCCATCGGCCTCAGGTCCGGGCTCGAATCGGTTGCGTGCCCTTTGGGTAAGAGGTTAGGAGGGACTCAGCGAAGCGCTCTCGTCTCCCCCGCAATGCGCTGAAAGCGCACGACAGAAGAAAAGCTCGAGCCTTATCCCCTAACTGCTACCGACTGTAGCACCGCGCCACGCGTCCGAAGGCAGCCTCTAGCAGACAGGCTTTAACGCGGTTACTAGGTGCGTTGAAATATTCACTGAAAAATCAATGGTGGGATCACAACCCAACATAACTGTCGACTTGTTAGTGCTAGGCGCGAGCGTCGCCGACAGCGCGTTATACCCCTTCGGCCGGTATGCCACATAAACTATATCTGGCAAGTTCTCGTACGGGGTATTAATTTGTACCTCTAGCTCGCTGATTTCTCCGCTGGGCTTCCTAAGTGAGGATGATGACATAAACGCACTATTGCCGAGAACCAGCGCCGCAACGTACGTGCCGGGCAACTTCAAAGTTGCCTTGGATGACGCGCTAGGTAGGGTATTGGTCCGCGACACTTCACCGGATAGTGGCCTTACCCTAAACGTCGATTCCACTTTTAGCCCAGTTCGGGATTGTGACGACAACGTAATCTTGTATGAGTCGCCCGTTTTATCGATCGCAGCCGTGGATGCCCGGAGATAAGCTACGCTCGGGATGTCACCATTGAATTCTTGCTCGGCAGCGAGCGTAACGGCTTTCGCGGTAGTGCCGTCGATAACGGTTTTGTTGCTAAAGGTTTGCGCGGACGTCGCGGTCTGCAACAAGAGCGCAATCAAACAGGTTAAAAACGTACTCTGGTTACTGATTTTTTTCATGGCAGTAGGTGCCCTCCCAGCTACACGCGCCTGAGCCGTTTGCAAATGTTCCTTTTGAGTTTTCGGGATTCGTACCACTTGGAGCCGCTGGCTTGTAAGCATTGAAATGATCATTGTGCCGCATAACAGCTAGGTCTCCCGTGTTCGGTCCGATGTCGTTTGACTCACCCACGTAGGCCATTAAGCCATATGTGTCACGCTGTAATGAACTTTCCCCGGGCCAGAATATCAGCGAGCGGCTTACTAGATCGGACACGTCCTTCAAGCGCTTCGTAAGCTACGACGCCGGCAACTGCCAAGGGATCAAGTCGATAACGGCCCTCAGCCGGAGCAAGGTGGTTCGCGTTCCGATGAAGCCAGTAAAACACCAGGCATTGGGCGTTTCCGCCGGCTGGCGCATCCGCCAACATCCATGACAATCCTGCGTGATACGAGGCGACGACGAGAATGCGTATGCGGAATCGTGCAACCTCGAACGCGGGCACGCCACGAGCTTGGAACGCCCCTTAGCCCGATCGAAACCCGAAGATACTATCCCTGAATTCGCCTTAATCGGGCTCCAGAATCGCCCACCCAGACGCTTGCCATACGTAGCGGCAGCTGGACCGAATAAGAAGGCGCCCTACCTCTCAGAGCCCCTGGCGCGCAACAGTCGGCACCTCCTCTTGCCGAAGTAATCGCTTAGGCCCGCCTTGGGTAAGACTTAGCGGGGAGTCCGCGAAACGAAGTCGTCTCCCCCGCAATGCAAGCTTTCGCCCCGAGGAGAGACTGTGCCCAATACGCGCGAGGACGAGCAACGTATCAACGCGATCCGTTTTCTATCGGTGGATGCCGTGCAAAAGGCGAAATCCGGGCATCCCGGCATGCCG
>DATBTN010000070.1 GCA_036559195.1 Candidatus Baltobacteraceae bacterium | reverse complement strand
CCGGTTATGTCGGTGAGTTGTTCGGTTTGTTTGCCGAGGTTGGTGAGGGCGATGACTTCGTCGCCTTCGGTGAGACGCTGGAGTTTTACGCCCTTTGCGTCGCGGCCGGTTTGACGAATCTCCTTAACGTTGAGGCGGATCACCTGATTTGCGGAGGTAATCATGAGGATTTGGTCGTCCGGCGCGACCAGGATCTGATCGACCACCGTGCCGATGTCGTCGCGCTGGCGCGCGAACGCCTTGACGCCCTTGCCGCCGCGCGAGGTGTGGCGATACGCTTCGATGGGCGTGCGTTTGCCGAAGGCTTTGCTCGTCACGAGCAGCACTTCTTTCCGATCGTCTTCGACCACGTCCATCGCGATGATGTTATCGCCCCGTTCGAGCGTCATCGCCTTCACGCCGCGGGCGTTGCGGCCCATCGGGCGAACGTCTTTCTCGTTGAAGTGCACGGCCATGCCCGCCACCGTGGCGAGAATGATGTCGCGCGTTCCATCGGAGAGATCGACCGCGAGCAATTCGTCGGCATCGTCGAGGTTGATCGCGTTGAGCCCGTTGCGGCGCACGTTGGAGAACTCCGCCAGTCGCGTCTTCTTGATCACGCCGTTTTTGGTGACCATCACCATGTGATGCTCGCCTTCGAAGTTGGTGATCGGGAAGACGGCCGAGACCTGTTCGCCCGGCGGCAGCGTTAAGAGGTTGACGAGCGCCGTTCCACGCGCTTGCCGCGTGGTGTCGGGGATTTCGAACCCTCGCAGGCGATAGACGCGCCCCTTATTCGTGAAGAACAGCACGTGATCGTGCGTGCCGGTCACGAAGAAGTTTCGCACGATATCTTCGCGTTTGAGATTGCTGATGCCGATCACGCCGCGGCCGCCGCGGTTCTGGGTCTTGAACGTGTCGACCGTCACGCGTTTGATGTAGCCGCCGACCGTGTAGGTCACGACGACTTCTTCGTGCGGGATCAGGGCCTCGACGGAAAATTCGTCTTCGGCCGGCACGATCAGCGTGCGGCGCTCGTCGCCGAACTTCTTCTTAACTTCGAGGATCTCGGCTTTCACGATGCCCGCAATGCGGCGAACGCTGCCGAGGATGTCCTGCAGTTCGGCGATCGTCTTGAGCAGCTCGCGATACTCGTCTTCGATTTTCTGCCGTTCGAGACCGACGAGCGTACGCAGACGCATGTCGACGATCGCGTTGGCTTGAATATCGGAGAGCGTGAAGCGCTCCATGAGTTTCTGACGCGCTTCGTCGGTCGTCTGACTGCCGCGAACGATCTCGATGACTTGATCGATGTTGTCGAGCGCGATCCGGTAGCCTTCGAGCAGGTGAGCGCGCTCCTCGGCTTTGCGCAGATCGTACTGCGTGCGCTTAGCGATGACGTCCTTGCGATGCGCGATGTGGTGCTCGAGCAGCTGCTTGAGCGACATCACCTGCGGCTCGAGCGCGACGGTACCGTCGGGACGAACCTCGCCGACGGGCACGAGCGCCAGCATGTTGAAGCCGAAACTCGATTGCAGCGGCGTGTGCTTGTAGAGTTGGTTGAGTACCACTTTCGGAGTCGCCGAGCGCTGGAGCTCGACGACGACGCGCATGCCCTTACGGTTCGAACCGTCGTCGAGCCGGGCGATCCCCGTAATGCGCTTCTCGGCGTGCGCCTCGGCGATCGCCTCGACGATGCGGTTCTTGTAGACCTGATACGGAATCTCCGAAATCACGATCTTGTGCTTGCCGTTCTCCTCGATGATCTCGGCCTTACCGCGAATCGCGATCGATCCGCGCCCGGTGCGATAGGCTTCGCGAATTGCGTGCTCGCCCATGATGATGCCGCCGGTCGGGAAGTCCGGACCTTTTACGATGTTCGCGAGCTCGTCGTCGGTGATGTTCGGTTCGTCGATGATCGCAGCGATGGCGTCGGCGATTTCGTTCAAATTGTGCGGTGGAATGTTGGTCGCCATTCCGACGGCGATGCCGCTGCTGCCGTTGAGCAAGAGCTGCGGCAATTTACCGGGCAGCACGACCGGCTCGGTGCCCTGGTTATCGAAGTTCGGAATGAAGGCGACCGTCTCTTTATCGATGTCGGCGAGCATCTCGACCGACGGGCGCGCCAGGCGGGCTTCCGTATACCGATAGGCGGCCGCGCGATCCGGATCGATCGAGCCGAAGTTTCCGTGACCGTCGACCAGCGGATAGCGCAGCGTGAAATCCTGCGCCATGCGAACGAGCGCGTCGTAAACCGACGAATCGCCGTGCGGATGGTACGATTTGAGTACGTCGCCGACGACACCGGCGCACTTGCGATGCTGTTTGGTCGGCTCCATGCCCATTTCGCGCATCGCATAGAGGATGCGGCGCTGCACGGGTTTGAGCCCGTCGCGCACGTCGGGGAGCGCGCGCGATGCGATGACGGACATCGCATACGAGAGATAACTCTCGCGCATTTCGTCTTCGACGTTGATCTGCGAGATGATGTCGTTGTTCACGTGGTTTAAAAACGCTCCGGTCTAGAAGAGGTCGTCAGTTGCGGGGTTGAGATCGTCCATTTGCACGAGGGGCGGCTGGTTGCCGCTCCCGGCTTCGCCGGGTTCGCTCGGCTCGGCCGGCTCGATCGTCACGGCCGGTTCGGCAGGCTCGTCTCGCACGGCGAAGAGCCCGGCGTCCAAACGATCGCGCGCGGCTTGAGCCGCTTCGCGCAACCGCACGAGAGCCGCGTCGGCCTGCGCATCGATCTCTGCGAGGTGGTCGGATCCCTCCGGGGTCAGGATAGATCGTTCCTTCGTGAGAAGATGGGCAATCGACGCAGTTTCACGGGAGCATGCTTTCGCCAAACGTATGGAACGGACATTTCACACGGAGGCTCAGTTGAGCGCCTTCGCAACCGACTTTTCGCGCACGCTGCGCGCCGGCGACGTCGTCGGGCTCTCCGGGCCGCTCGGCGCCGGCAAGACCAGTTTCGTGCGCGCCGTCGTGCGCGCGCTGCACGGAGACGACCCGACGACCAGCCCGACGTTTACCTTCTGGCATCGGTACGCCCCGCGATCCGCGGAGCAAACGCCGATCGACCACCTCGATCTTTACCGCGTCGATAATCCGGCCGAACTCACCGAGCTCGGACTCGAAGAGGCCTTCGCCGGCGACTCGATCGTGCTGGTCGAATGGTGGCGCAACGCACCCTCGCTCCTGCCGGCACGCCGCTACGAAATCGAGATCGACGGCAAGGGCGACGAACCGCGCTCGCTCCGAATCGCGGTCCCGCAATGATCGTTTTGGGAATCGACGGGGCGCTCGGCGGTTTTTCGTGCGCGGTCACCCGCGATGACGAGCTTCTCGCAAGCGTCGACCTCACGGGAAACGTCGCCCTCGAAGGCGGGCTCTCGGCCGTCGCTACGGCGCTCGGGCAGGCGCGGGTCGCGCCCGCGCAGCTCGCTAGGATCGCCGTCGGCGTCGGGCCGGGCGGGTTCACGGGTCTGCGCATCGCCCTCAGCTACGCGAAGTCGCTCGCCCAAGCGTGGAAAAAACCGCTCGTCGGCATCTCTTCGTTCGACGCGCTCGAGGCCGACGTGCGCGTCGAGCCGCCGCTGCTTACCGTCGTGCAAGGCCGGACGGGCGTCGTCTCCGTCCGGTTGCGCACCGCGCGAGGCGAACGGCGCGAGTCCGGTTACATCGCCGCGGTGCTCGACGCGCTCGCCGGCGATTTCGGCGAATCGCTCGCGGTTTTGGGCGCGCCGGAGGACGTACTCGCCGCCCTTGGCGAACGCCAAATTCACGTGCACAGAATCGACCGCCTCGTCGAACCCGCAGCGGCAGCGGTGGCGCAGATTGCCGCCGGGCGCGAGCCTGCGCCAAGCCTCCACGCCCTGCGCGCCGATTACGGCGAATTGCCGGCCGCGAAAGTTCCCAAGCTATGAAGGCCGAACTGGGCCGCACCGGCCGCGACGATCCGTCGGAACTGACGATCGCGTCGATGACGGAGCACGACATCAAAGAAGTCATGCGCATCGAAGCGCAGTCGTTCGCGACGACGTGGCCCGAGAACGCCTTTCACAACGAACTGCACGAAAACAAACTCGCACACTATTTCGTAGGCCGAATCGACGATCGGATCGTCGCTTACGGCGGCATCTGGGTGATCCTCGAAGATTCGCACGTCACCACGATCGCGGTCACGCCGGAGTATCGAGGCCGGAAGTTCGGTGAGTATCTGCTGCTGCACATGCTCGAGGTCGCCATCGATCGCGGCGCGTCGTGGATGACCCTCGAAGTGCGCGAGGGCAACGCCGGCGCGCAAGCGCTCTATCGCAAATACGGATTCACGACGGTCTCGACGCGTAAGGGCTACTACAGCGACAACAACGAGAACGCATTCGTCATGTGGGCCGGCAATTTAAAGAGCGAGCTCTATCGCAACCGCCTGCGCGTTCTGCGCGCGGCGCTCGTTCCATGATCGCGGCGATCGTCTTCGCGGGCGTAACGCTCGGAGCGCCCGTTTCGCATACGATCGCGCGGCGCGGCCCGCCGACGGTCGTCACGACCGACGTGGGAACCGTGTGGACGTGGCCCGCGGGCGCCGGTACCTTGCGTCTGACGACCGACGACGACGGCACGGTTCAGATGATCGACGCAGCACCGCCTCCCAAGAGCGATCCGATACTCACCGCGCTTGCAAAGCTCGCCCCGCCGGTTGAGTTTAGCGCGACGACGACGTTGCCCGATAACGGCGCGCCCGCGCTCGCGCAAGCGTATCGGCTCGATCCAGCACACGAACTCGCGTTGCTCTACGCAACGCGCTCGCACGATTTGAGCGAAGTATTTTTGGGCGACCGCGTCGCGTTCGCGCGCACCGGGCTGCTGCCCGACCTTTCGAATACCTTCGCGCCGTTCAAGGCGCCGGTACTCGAAAAACTCGGCTCCGCCGATTACGACACGTCGGACCAGGGAGTCGCGTTCGTCCGCATCGCCGTCAGCGACCGCGGCGATGCCACGGCTGCGACGACGTACGTTTCGAGCGGGAATCCGCGACTCGACCGCATCGCCATCGCCTCGGCCCTGCACGATCAATTCACGCCGGCGCAGCGCGACGGAAAGCCGGTCGCATCGGTCTATTTCCGCCGGGTCAACTTCATCAACACCACCAAACCGCGGTGAGTTTTACGGAGCTCTGCGCGCGCGTTCGCGCGCATTTGGATCAGCAGCATCGATACGATCATTGCGTTCGCGTCGCTCGGCTCGCGGAGACGATCGCGCGCGCGCACGGCGAGAGCGCGCCGAACGCGCGGATCGCCGGAATGCTGCACGATCTCGCCCGCCTCTATTCCGCGGAGCGACTCCTCGCGGAATCGGAGCGGCGCGGCCACCCGATCGGCGATTTCGAGCGTCGCAACCCGATCGTGCTGCACGCACCGCTTGGAGCCGCGCTCGCCCGCGAACTCTTCGGCGTCGACGACCCGGCCGTACTTTCGGCGATCGCGAAACACACGGTGGGCGCCGCGGCAATGTCGGGCCTCGACTGCGTGCTCTATTTGGCCGACGGGCTCGAACCCGGCCGGAACTTTCCGGAGCGCGAGCGCTTGGTCGCTCTGGCGAAAGTCGATCTCCCGGGAGCCATGCGCGCAACGATTGCGTCGTCGCTACGGTATTTTAGAGAAAAGGGGATTCCCGCCGCGCCGCAAACCGCGCAGGCGGCTCACACGTTCGGTCTCACGACCGACGATCTGGAGGTTCGCACTGCCTGACATTCTGGAGATCGTGCGCAGCGCCGCACTCGACAAAAAAGCCGAAGATCTCGTCGAAATAGACATCGCCGGCAAGACGATCATTGCCGACACGTTCGTGATCGCTACCGGACGCTCGAAGATCCAAACTCGTTCGATCGCCGACAGCATATCCGAGAAGATTAAAGAATCGGGAAACCGCGTCGCGCGCGTGGAGGGATACTCCGACGGCAACTGGATCCTGATCGATCTGGGCGGCGTCGTCGTACACGTCTTCACCCCGGAGCAGCGAGCGTTTTACAACCTCGAGCGCCTGTGGGCGGATACCGGCGAACGGCTGGCCCAGCCGTCATGAGCGTTCGCCCACCCGTGCGGCACGAAACGCGCACCGCTCGCCAGCGCCGCCAAAACTGGCTCAGGGCATTCATCTGGATTTTCCTGATCGTCTTCGGCCTGAGCGTCGTGGGCGTCGGCTTCATCAGCATCGGCACCGCCCATTAGGGTTCGCCTTCGGCGAACCCGTCGCGTTCGGCCTTCGGCCGAGCTGCAGGGAAACTTCGAGGGCCATAGCCGGTAGTAGCTCAGACTTGGAGAGGTTGTTCATGAAACGTTTTCGCGCCGTCGCCGGCCTCGCGCTTGCCGTTCTCTCGTCGATGCTGCCGGTCGCGGCGGCGACCCAGTTCGTTCAAGACGGGGCTGGGATCTTTAGCCAAGGCGTCGTCTCGCAACTCGAGGGGCGGCTGGTAAGCTTCAACGCGCAGACCGGCAAGGAAGTCGTGGTCGTTACCGTGCCGTCCTTACCGGCGGGGCAGAGCGTGCAGGCCGCTGCCCAAAGTACGGCCACGCAGCAGCAGGTCAACGGCACCCTCATTTACATCGCGAGCGGCGATCGTAAGGCGTACGTGCTGCCGGATAGTGCCGCCGCGCGCGCGGGCTGGTTCACGGCCGGCACCAGCGCCACCGTCGTGCAAGACATGACCTCGCAATTTAAGGCCGGCAACTACGATGCCGGCATCACGAGCGCGGTCAACGACGTGCTCAATATTTACCGCTCGCACCTCAGCTCGCTACAACGTCCCGGGAATGGGGCCTACGCGCAACCGGCAAGCGCGCGCGCGGCCACGACCGGAGGAGTGCATCTCGGCATGTTCTGGTGGATCCTCATCGCGATCGTCGCATTTCTCGTCATTCGCTCGGTCATGCGCGCGGCTTCGGGGCCACGCTCCTACGGTCCGGGCCCGATGGCCGGCGGGCCGGGTGGTCCCGGCGGCCCGGGATACGGCGGCGGGTACGGTCCCGGTTACGGCGGATTCGGGGGCGGCGGTGGCTTTTGGAGCGGACTGCTCGGCGGCCTGGGCGGCGCGTTTCTCGGTAACGAACTCTTCCGTGGCGGCGGTGGCCTAGGGGGCGGCTTCGGCGGCGCCGACGCGAGCGCTCAGGGTCAGCCGCCGGCCGACGCGGGCGGCTGGCAGAGCGATCCCGGTCAGACCGATCCCGGAGCGGGTGCCGGTGGCGATTGGGGCGGCGGCGGATTCGGCGACCTCGGGGGCGGAGGCGGCGGCTTCGGCGGCGGGGGTGACGGCGGCGGCGGGGGCAGCTGGTAGCGCGCTCCCGATCCGGACGATTGAAGAACGGTGGCCTCGTGGGAACACGAGGCCACCTTTTCTATCTGGAGAAAGCTTGCTTCCATGCGACGTTTGTTTGTATTTGTCTCGATGCTCGCGTTGTGCGCGCCGCTGGCTCTTGCCGCGGCCGCGCCGGCGGGTGCCCAAAGCTACGATCAAAGCCTCTACTCGGGTCTCAATTGGCGCCTGGTCGGACCCTTCCGCGGCGGCCGCGCGCTCGCGGTGACCGGCATTCCCGGCAACGACCGCACGTTTTATTTCGGCGCCGTGGGCGGCGGCGTTTGGCGCACCGACAACGCCGGCCGCACGTGGACTCCGATCTTCGACTCGGAGAAGGTCGCGTCGATCGGCGCGATCGCCGTCGCACCGAGCGATCCGCAGACGCTCTACGTCGGGTCGGGTGAAGCCGACATGCGTTCGGATATTCAAGCCGGCGACGGTATGTATAAATCGATCGACGGCGGCAAGACGTGGACGCACATCGGTCTCGACGACACCGTGCAAATCGGCAAGATCGTCGTCGATCCGAAAGATGCAAACGTCGTTTACGTCGCCGCGCTCGGCCATCAGTACGGGCCGAACGCCGAGCGCGGCGTTTTCAAAACGAGCGACGGCGGAAAAACCTGGAGCAAAGTGCTCTACAAAGACGAGGACACCGGCGCGATCGACCTGTCGATGTCGCCGAGCGATTCCAACGTGCTCTTCGCGTCGCTTTGGCAGACCCGGCGGCCGCCCTGGAACGTCTATCCGCCGAGCAGTGGCCCCGGCAGCGGGCTCTACAAGACGACCGACGCCGGCAAGACGTGGACGCACGTCACCGGACACGGCTTCCCCGAGCATCCGCGTCGAATCGGCATCGCCATATCGCCGGCCAACTCGTCGCGCGTCTACGCGTTGGTCGATACCAAGGCCGGCGGAATCTATCGCAGCGACGACGGCGGCACTACCTGGACGCATTCTAACGGCGAAGACCGCATTTGGACGCGCGGCTGGTACTTCGGCGGCATCACCGCCGATCCGAAGAACGCCGACGAACTCTACGTTATGAACACGTCGACGTATCGTTCGACCGACGGCGGAAAATCGTTCGAGGCGATCAAGGGCGCGCCCGGCGGCGACGACTATCACACGCTCTGGATCGATCCCACAACCAGCGACCGCATGATTCTGGGAAGCGATCAAGGCGTCGTCGTGAGCGTCGATGACGCGAAGACGTGGAGTTCGTGGTACAACCAGCCGACCGGACAGTTTTACCACGTTGCGGCGGACACGCGCTTTCCGTACTGGCTCTACGGCGCGCAACAGGATTCCGGCGGCATCGCAATCATCAGCCGCAGCCGTCACGCCGGCATCGGCTATCGCGATTGGATGCCGATCGACGCGCCGGGTGAGAGCGGCTACGTCGCGCCGGACCCGCTGCATCCCGGCACGATCTTCGGAAGCAACCCGATCGATAAAGAGAACGTCGATCTCGGCTTGCAATCGACGGTGGATCCCACGATTACGCAAACCGCAACGATCGAACGCAACACGTGGACGCTCCCGGTCGTCTTTTCGCCGGCCGATCCGCGCGCGCTCTACGCCAGCCATCAGCAGATCTTTCGCAGCACCAACGGTGGCAAAGCCTGGCATATCGTTAGCCCGGACCTGACGCGACGCACGCTGACGATTCCCAAGACGCTCGATCGTCCGACGATCGAGGACAACACCGGACTCGCGCGGCGCGGCGTCGTCTATGCGATCGCACCCTCGCCGCTGCATGCGAATCTGATCTGGGCCGGCACCGACGACGGGTTGATCTGGCGCACGGCCGACGGCGGCGCCCGCTGGAAGAACGTCACGCCGCCGGCGCTCACGCCGTGGAGTAAGGTCGGCACGATCGATGCATCGCACTTCGACGCCGCCACCGCCTACGCGTCGGTCGATCGTCACCGGCTCGAGGATCGCAAGCCGTATATTTACCGCACGCACGACGGCGGCGCGCATTGGACCGCCATTACGGCCGGACTTCCGAACGGGTCCTTCGTCAACGTCGTGCGCGAAGATCCCAAAGTTCGCGATCTGTTGTATGCCGGTACCGAGAGCGGCGTCTTCGTCTCGTTCGATGACGGAAACCATTGGCAATCGCTGCAGATGAATCTGCCGGCTGCGTCCGTTCGCGACATCGCGTTTCGCAACGGCGATATCATCGTCGCCACGCACGGACGCGCGTTCTGGATCATGGACGATGCAACGCCGTTGCGCGAGATCGCACGGGCCGCCGCAAGCGGCGCCTATCTCTATCGAACGACGCTCACCTATCGTCTCCGCCCCGGAACCGACGAAGGCACGCCGGTTCCGCCGAAGGACGAGCCGCTCGGAACGAACCCGCCCAACGGCGCGATGCTCGATTACTACGTTCGCAACGTAACGACGCCGGTGGTCCTGCAGGTCGTCGACGCGCGCGGTGCGACCGTGCGTTCGTGGTCGTCGGCCGACAAAGTCACGCCGGTCGACCCGCGCAAGCTGAACGTTCCGGCATTCTGGCGCACGCCGAAGCTGCCGCCCTCGGCGGAGCCCGGCCAGCATCGTTTCATCTGGGATATGCGCGACGCCGACGGCGTCTGGGCCGCGCCCGGCGCGTATACGGTGCGCCTAAGCGCGAACGGAAAGACGCTCGTGCGGCCGCTCCTACTCGCGCGCGACCCGCGCGAGAGCGCGACCGCGAGCGATCTGCGAGCGCAGTACGCGTTAGCTCACCGCATCGAAACGATCAAGAAGCAGATAACGCAAGCGCAGAGCACCGTGGCCGCGTTGCAGAAACGCGCCGCGACCCCGGCGCAGCGCGCGCGTCTGGAGGCGATCGCTGGCCCCGTCCCCGTCAACGATCCCGACGACTCGGTCGGCAAGCCCGCGCATGACTTCACGAGTCTGCGCTACCTCGCCGATTCGTTCGATGCGCTCGAATCCGTCGTCGAAAGCGGCGACACCGCACCGACTCCCGACGACACGATCGCGTTTGGCAAACTGCAGCGCACCCTAAACGCCACGCTAGCGGCGCTGCGAGCGCGTTAGCGGCCGGAAAGCAGCTTGTCGTACCAGCGGTTTAGATCGCCCTTGTACGCAACGAGCGCCGCGGGGTTGAGGTAGATCATGTGGCCGGAGGCGTAAAAGCCGAAGGTCACATTCTTTTGCAGCGGCCGAGCCAGCCCCAAATGATCGAGCGTGTAGACCGTTGCGTAGTACGGCGTCGCGAAATCGTAACGGCCGTTTGCCGAGAAGACTTGCAGGTGCGGGTTCTTCGTCATGGCCTCGGCCAGATCGGGCGCGACGTTGGCCGGCGGATCGTCGCCGTTGTGTTTGGAATCCCACTTCGCACCCAACTGGCCGCCGTACGCGGTCGGGCGATACTGCAGGCTGCTCTGGTAATCGAGCGTCTCGCGAACGTATCGATTGAAACTTCCCACGATCGCTCCCGAGATACCGACGTCGGAGGGGTCCCAATTCGGCGTATCCGCCGCGCTATCGAGATTGTAGGTCATGAATCGCGAGTCGTAGCGTCCGACGATTCGGTCGCCGTTGCGCAAAAGCTCCTGCATATAGCGGGGATACGAGATGCGCAGATTCGAGTCGCGGATATACTGCGTCGAGAGCCCGAGATACTCGTGAAGTTTGGCAACCACCGAATCGTACTCGGCCCCATGGAGATCGGAGCCTTGCGCGAGATCGTGGAGATATTGGCCGCTCGCGAACTGCTCGACGCCGCGCAAGAACGTAGTGAGGCTTTGACCGTGACTCGCCGCTTTGTGATGGTACCACGCGGTCGCCGCTTCGGTCGGCAGGTACGTCACGTAGGCCCAGTCGCCGCCGCCGATTTGCTGGCCGCCGCCCAAGCCGCCCAAACCGAAATTCAGAATCGACGATTGCAGAACTACGCCGTTCATCTCGACGCCGGCCTCTTGAAGCATATTTACGAGCACGCAGTCGCGCGTCGTTCCATAGCTCTCCCCGAAAAGAACCTTGGGAGAATTCCAGCGGTCGAATTGTGAGATATATCGCTCAATGAATTGCGTGAAGGCGCGAGCGTCCTGGTCGACGCCCATGAAATCTTTGGGTTCGCCGTAGCCGATGACGCGACTATAGCCCGTATTCGGGGCGTCGATAAAGACCAGATCGCTCTTGTCGAGCAAGCTGTAGTCGTTGTTAACGAGCTGGAACGGGGCCGGCGCCGTGGATCCGGCATTGGTCGTGAGGACGCGCACGGGAGCGAACGATGCCATGTGCAGCCAGATCGTCGAGCTGCCCGGGCCGCCGTTATAAAAAAACGTTACCGGGCGCTTACCCAGATCGCTGCCGTCCTTCGTGTAGGCCACGTAAAACATCCGCGCGCTGATTTGGTTCTTGTCGTTACGCAGGGTGACCGTTCCGGCGCGCGCCGTATACCGAATCGATTGGCCCGCAACGCGAGCGACGTGATGCGTTACCGCATCCGGCGTTGCCGGCGGAATCACCGGCTTCTTGTGCGCGGCCGGGGCCGCCGCGACGAGCGCGAGGGCACTCGCGAGGGCGAGGAGTCTCTTGACGGTTTTCATGTGCAGCCTTCTCCTAACGCCCCAAGGCGCTATCGTACCAGCGAGCGAGGTCCGATTTCATCTGCGCGAGCGAGGGCTCGTTGAGATAGATCATGTGCCCCGATTGATAAAATCCGAAGGTAATGTTCTTTTGCAGCGCCGGCGCGAGATTCAAGTGCTTGAGCGTGTAGACGGTCGCAAAATACGGCGTTGCGAAATCGTAATAGCCGTTTGCCGAAAAGACCTTGAGGCGGGGGTTCTGCGTCATCGCCTCGGCGAGGTCGGGGGCGACGTTGGTCGGCTCGCGTTTGTTGTGCGTGAAGTCCCACGAGCTGCCGTTGGCGTAGATGATGTCGTAGATGTTCGGCCGGTACTGCAGCGCCGTGGCGTATTTCAGATCGGCGCGCAGGTATTGATTGATCGCGGTCGTGTAGGGAGCGTCGATCGATGAATCGGTGGGATCCCAAGCCGGCCCTTCGTCGCCGGCCGCGTCGAGCGTGTAGGTTTGATAACGCCCATCCAAACGGCCCACGACGACCCCTTGCGAACGCAGCAGTTCCTGTTCGAACCGCGCGTAGGGCACGCGAAGGTTCGAATTGCGAACGTACTGCTCGGGGATTCCGAGATACCCGCTGAGCTTGCGCACGACGTCGTCGCGTTCCGACGTGCTAATCCGGTCGCCGCGTTCGAGGGCGCTCAAATATTCGCCCATCGCAAACTGCTGCACGCCGGCGAGGAAGCTCGGGAGGTCCGCCGGCTTGTTGCGAATCTTGTTGTGATACCAGGCCGTCGCAGCTTCGGTCGGCAGATAGAGCACGTAAGGCCAATCGCCGCCGCCGATCGGATCGCCGTTGGCATAATCGAGCCCGAAGTTGAGAATCGAGGATTGCAGCACGACGCCGTTAAGCGCGATACCGTGGTTGAGGAGATAATCGGAGAGCGCGGCCGAGCGCGTCGTGCCGTAGCTTTCTCCAAATATGAACTTGGGCGAATTCCAGCGATCGAATTTGGTGATGTACCGTTGAATGAATTGACCGAAGGCCGCCACGTCTTGATCGACGCCGAAGAACGTTTTCGGCGTGCCGGCGCCGACGATGCGTCCGAAGCCGCTGTCGGGCATGTCGATGAAGACCAAATCGCTTTTGTCGAGCAGCGTATACTGGTTGTCGACGATGCGGTACGGCGGCGGTCCCGAGGGCTTACCGTCCGATGCGAGCACGCGAACCGGTCCGAACGATCCCATGCGCAGCCACATCGTGGAGCTGCCGGGGCCGCCGTTGTAAATGAACGTCACGGGTCGCGACGTCGGATCGCCGGCGACGGTGTTGGCCGTGTAAAAGACGCGCGCGGTCGGTTCGTCCTTCTCGTTGCGCAGCGTGATCGTGCCGGCGCGGGCGGTATACGCAATCGCGCGACCGTCGACGGTAACCGAGTGTTCCGTTACGGCGTCGGGCGTTTCGTCGGCCGGCGACGGCTCGGGCGTCGCCGCCACGGCCGCCTTGGGCGGCGCTTTCGATGCCGCGGCGGCGGCGCCGACGGGAATCACCATTCCCGCAAGCGACGCTAGGAGCAAAGAGACGAGGAATTTTTTCACGTGTGCGATTCTCCCTGAGACGCCGCTTGCGTCGCGGCTTTGAAAGCATCGTCGAGTTGGCGCAGGGCGGCGTCGCCGCCGGATGCGTCGAGCGTCGTTTCGAGTGTGGGAAGCGTGGTCGATGCGTATCCCGATACATCGTACAACAGGCTTCGCTGCCATTTCGCGGTGGATGCATCGTAGAACGCGCCCTCGGCCGCGCGCAGGCTTCCATAGTCCGCCGCCGCGGCGGCGGCGTCGCCGCGCGCGAGATCGGCGTCGGCGCGCGCGTCGAGCGCTTTAGCGGCGGTTACGAACGCGGCCGATTGCGCGCCCAGGTCGGCGGCGACCGTGGCGCGACGCGCCGGAGCATCCGTCGCCTTTGCAAAGATCGCGATCCGATCGGCCAGCGTCTGCGCCACATCGCCCAGACGTAGATCCGGATAGGTTGCGTCGGCCAAACGCATCACCACGACCGAGGTGTAACGAGCGATCGAAGCCGCGCGATGCATGCCCGGATCGAACAAGCGCAGCGAAGACGGATCGTCGTACGCCGAGTGATAGGTACCGAACGGGCCGCCAAAACCGGCGCCCGCGCCCGGCAGGTTCTCGTGATAGACGAACGGCTCGTGGTCGCTGCCGCCGCCGATGGCCTCGACGGCGCGCTTGGAATCCTGATCGTGCCAATACGCATCGAGCATTCGCCCGTCGGGCGCGCGCACCGCGGTGGCGGCGTCGCGCAGCATGCCGTAGAGATCGGGCGTCGCATAGGCGCCGAAGCGCGGCCCGAACGCCACTTCGTCGGTGTTCATATAGGCAACGCAGCCCGCGCGCAACTCCGCTTCGTGCTGCGCGACCCATTCATCGCTGCCGAAAAGATTGAGCTCTTCGCCGTCCCAGGAGCCGATAACGATGCTGCGCTGCGGGACCCATCCCGTTTTTTTGAGTTTGCCGAAGGCCCGGCCGAGCTGCAGGAGATCGACTGTTCCGCTGATCGGATCGACCGCGCCGTACGTCCAGGCATCGCGGTGGCCGCCGACGACGACGAGTTGTTTTGGATCCCGGCCGCGCATCGTCGCAATCACATCCCACATCGGACCGAACCACCGCTTCGATTTCAAAACGAAATGCGCGCGCGCGACGCCGCCCAGGTGCAGCGGAAACGCGAAGCCGGGGTGCCAGTCAACGGGACCCGTGGGACCGCCGAGCACGCGCAAGAGTTCGCGCGCGACGTTGGCGGTGATCGGCATCTCGGGGATCGACGGCAGTTTGATCGCCGAGAACGGTTTATGCGGCGCGCCCGGAACCGGAATACCGATCGCCGTCGGATCGCCCGGATCGTTGGTGAACGTCATTGTGTTGCGCATCGCCGCGCCCGGCGAACGCCACGGCCCGCGCGGATATGTCTCCCCGTTCCAATAGCCGCCGCTGCTCGGATCGCTGAAAACCAACACCGCCTTCGCGCCGTGTTTGGCCGATTCGAAGGCTTTGCCGGTGAGCGAACCGCCGCCGCCGCGCGCGAGAATTATCGCGCCGCGTACGTCCACATGCAAGGCGGCGAGCGTTTTAAAGTCCGCAGGCGTCGCGCGATTCGCGTAGATGATGCGGCCGGTGACGTCGCCGTCGCGGCTGTATCCGGAGTACGGTATACCGATCGCTTTGTGATCGCGCGAATACGGATCGCCGGGTACTGCGGGCTCGTAGAGATCGATCGCGCGCCGGTGCGGCGCCAACAGCGTCAGAACTTGCTCGTACGGAACGGCCAGCGGAACCACGTACTCGACGAGTTTGGCGTCCCAACCCGCGGCGGCGAGTTGCGTTTGCACGTATTTGGCCGAGCGCAGATCGCCCGGCTGTCCCATACGGTGCACGTATGAGGCGAGTCCCATCTCGTCGCGCGTGGCCTGCGTTTCCGAAGGAGAGCCGTCAACGATTCGTTCGCCTGCGAGTTCCGCCGCGAGCTTCGCGCCCGAGAACCCGCGAATCGCCGGTGCGGCCGACCCGGCGGCGGTAAACGCAAAGAGCGCTGCCATGGTGGCAGCGGAGAAACGCACGAGCTTCATAGACCTTACATCGCGTTTTTTGGGGCTTCCCCCTTCCGGCCACTTTTCTGGCATGCGAACGCGTGAAGGCGTCGTTACGGAAGATCCTTGCCCGATTCCGTCGTGCCGCTCGTCAGCGTTGCATCGCGGCCGATCGGCGCGTCGTCGGGCGTCATCAACGCTTCTTCGGCCGAGATTTCATTGGGAACGTGCAGAACGCTTGCGTGCGCGTTCGGGCAGACGAGTTCGACGACCATCTCCGCCGGCGGATCTTCGGTCGCGAAGTAGATCGGATCGCCGCCGGCATCGACGATGAACGAGCGCGATCCCGCGTCGGCGATCGGCGCCGCGCAGGTTACGCAGAGCGCGTCGCGCAGATGCACGAGGTTTAGAAACGGCATAAAGCTCCCCGCAGGAGCGCCGCATTACGCGCTCCCATAGAGCTCGTATTTGAGCGCGCTTACGGCGGTGACGATCGTCTCGAGATACGGCAGCATGCCGTCTTTGATCCGCGCGAGCCGAGCCTGCCCCTCCGGCGTGATCGAATAGATTCGGCGCGAGCGCTTCGTGGGATGATCCCACGTTGCAGAAAGAAAGCCTCGCTCTTCGAGGCGCCGCAACAGCGGATAGATCTTGTTCGTGTTTACCGCGATCAACCCGCCGCAGAGCGCGTCGATGCGCTGCATGAGCCCGTAACCGTGATCCGGCTGCACGGCGACCAGGTGCAGGATCAGCACCGGGAAGACGGTCTTGCTCTTGATCGGGCCCTTGAGGACCTCGTCTACGCGATGGCTCATGCGCCCTCGTTTCGGGGCACGGACGCGGCATAGGCGCGTTCGATTTCGGCCTTGTAGCGTTCCTCGACGACGCGCCGTTTGACTTTTAGCGTCGGGGAAAGCTCCCCGGCTTCGACCGTCAATTCGTGCGGCAGCACGACGATGCGCCGAACTTGTTCGAAGGTGGCCAAATCGGCGGTCGCCTTGCGAACCTCGTTGGTTAAAAATGCAACGACGTCGGGGCGTTTTGCCAGTTCGTCAACCGGCAGCGCAGCGTCGAGCCCGAGTTCGGCTCGCACGAGCGGCCAATCCGGAGCGATCAGGGCGGCGGGATGCGGGCGTCCGTCGCCCACGAGCAAGACCTGAGCGATAGAGACGGAGCGTTTGATCGCGCTCTCAACGCGCGCGGGCGCGACGAATTTGCCGCCGGATGTCTTGAAGAGTTCTTTTTTGCGGTCGGTAATCTTCAGGAAGCCATCGGCGTCGATCTCTCCGACGTCACCGGTCCGGTACCAGCCGTCTTCCATGACGGCGGCGGTCGCGCTAGCGTCCTTATAATACCCTCGCATCACGTTGGCGCCGCGAACGAGTATCTCGCCGTCGGCGGCAAGTTTTATCTGGACGCCCGGGATCGGCCGGCCAACGGTTCCGAAACGGTTGCTCTCCAATCGATTCACGGTAACCACCGGCGAACATTCCGTCGGTCCGTACCCTTCGAGAACGGTCACGCCGAACCCCAAGAACGTCATCGCCGTATCGACGTGCAGCGGCGCGCTTCCGCTCACGAAAAACGCGAGCCGATCCAAACCCAGCAGCGGCCGAATTTTTTTCAACACCAGCGCGCGCGCGAGGAGGTATCGCAGCGCGAGCGCCGCGCCCGGGCGCACCCCGCGCGTTTTCGCGGTCATGTAGTCGCGTCCGGCTGCAATCGCCCACGGCACGAGCCGCGCCCGCGCGCCGCCGGCCGCGAGTGCCTTGCCCATGATGCCCGCGAGCATGCGTTCGAAGATGCGGGGAACGGCGGTCATCGCGTAGGGACGCACGTGGCGTAAGTCGGCGAGCAACTCGTCGGCGGAGTGCGAGATGTGGTGGCGCACGCCCGCAATCATGTACCCGTAGATGATGCAATGCTCGTAGATGTGCGAAAACGGGAGCACCGAGAGTACGGCGGCGTTGCGTTCGATCGACTCGAACGCGTAACCGAACGACGATTGCGCGGTAAACGCGAGGTTGTCGTGGGAGAGCATCACGCCTTTGGGAACTCCCGTGGTTCCCGAGGTGTAGATCAAGATCGCCAGATCGTCGGGCGTAAGCTGCGCTTCGAAAATCGCGGGCGCGCCGGGCAGTCGCGCGCGGGCCGCCGCGCCGCGGGTTTCGAACTGCGCGAGCGATTCATCGGTGCCCGGATCGAAAATCACTATCGGCGGCAGCACCATCGCGAGCGTACGCAGGCGCGCGACCGCCTCCGGCGTGTCGACGAAGAGCAGCTTGGCGTCGGAGTCCTCCAGAATAAACCGTACGTGATCGAGCGCCTGCGTCGGAAAGATCGGAACGACGACGCAGCCCGCAAAGAGCGCCGCGAAATCCGCGACGATCCAGTCGATTCGATTGACCGAGACGAGCGCGACCCGATCGCCGGCCGCTAAACCGGCGTCGCGAATGGCGCAAGCGAGGTTCTCTACGCGTTCGAGAAGCCGCTCGCTCGAAATCCCCGCCCACGCTTCGCCGCCGCGCTCGACGAGAACGTCGCTGCGACTCTGGGCGAGCGCATGCCGAATGATCGCGGGCAGCGTCGCGCGGTCGGGCCGTTGCTCGCTTTGCATCTCCCGCCGCAATTCGCGCGACTTTTATCGTACCCTTGCACTTTTATCAATGCACGAGAAGAAAAGGGGAGACCTGTTCGATGCGCCGGTCGGTCATGCCGGCCACGTCGGCAAGCTCGTCGAGCGAACCGAAGGGTCCGTTCAACTCGCGGTAGGCGACGATGCGCGCCGCCAGCGTCGGACCGATGCCCGGCAACCGCTCCAGGCTCGCGGCGTCGGCCGCGTTCAATTCGATCGGCGCCGCCGGCGCGGTGTGGGTGACGGAACGCGAGCGGCGTTGGCGCGTGCGAGAAGGTGCGCGCGCGCGAGCCGGTACGATCTCGCCGAGACGCACAACCGCTAGCTCTTCGCCGTCGCTGAGGCGTTCCGCGAGATTGATGGCCATGGGGTCGGCCGCGGGTAACAACCCGCCCGCGCGCCGGACGGCCTCCGCGGCGCGGGCCCCATCGGCAAGCGCGTAGAGGCCCGGATGCGCGACCGCCCCCACCACGTAGACCACCAGAGGCCCGCCCCGAGTCGCCGCACCGTGCCGACGCATCGCGGCGGCCGGCGCCCGAGGGCTCGTGCTTTGCGCTAAGGCGAGCGCGCCGCCGTGCGGCGGTCGATGCCAGATCGCGATCGCGGCAAATACGATACCGGCGCCGATGAGAAGTATGCGTGTCATACCGTTGCTTTCACGCGATCGTGCCGCGCAGGAAAGGGTTGGGCGGACGCGCCCGGTATTGCAACCCACTGCACGATATGGCTGAGATATACGATTTCCGATCCGTCGAACGCAAATGGCAGCAGCGCTGGGAAGAGCGCGCGATTTATCGCGCCTCCGAAGACGACGCGCGCGAGAAGTACTACGTGCTCGAGATGCTCCCGTACCCGTCGGGCGATCTTCACGTCGGACATGCGAAGAACTATTCGATCGGCGACGCGGTCGCGCGCATGCATCGCATGCTCGGCTACAACGTGCTGCATCCGATGGGCTGGGACGCATTCGGGTTGCCCGCGGAGAACGCCGCAATCCAGCGCGGCATCGATCCCAACGTATGGACGCGCGAGAACATCGCGAACATGCAGCGCCAGATTCGGCTCATGGGCACGAGTTACGATTGGTCGCGCGAGATCGCGACGTACGAGCCGGCATACTATCGATGGAATCAATGGCTCTTCTTACGGCTGTACGAGCAGGGTCTTGCGTACAAGCGCGAAGCGCCGGTCAACTGGTGCCCGCACGACCAAACGGTTTTAGCCAACGAACAAGTCGTAGACGGCAAGTGCTGGCGGTGCGGACACGCCGTCGAGCGGCGCAACCTCTCGCAATGGTTCCTGAAGATCACCGACTACGCGGACCGGCTGCTCGACGACGCCGAATCGCAGGACGGCTGGCCCGAGCGCACCAAGACGATGCAGCGCAATTGGATCGGACGCAGCGAGGGCGCGCAGTTTCGTTTCGCCGTCGAGAATTCAGAAGAACGGATCGGCGTCTTCACCACGCGCGTGGACACCGTCTACGGCGCGACGTATCTCGCCGTAGCGCCCGAGCACCCCGTCGTGGCCCGAATCGTTACCGGCGAGCATCGAGCGGCGGTCGAAGGCTTCGTCGATAGCCTGCGTTCGAAATCCGAACTCGAACGCACGAGCTTGATGGAAAAGGCCGGGGTCTTCACGGGCGCGTTCGCCGTCAATCCGCTCTCGCACGAACGCGTGCCGATTTGGGTCACCAACTACGTGCTCGCCGAGTACGGAACCGGCGCGGTAATGGGCGTGCCGGCACACGATCAGCGCGACTTCGAGTTCGCGCGCAAGCACGGCTTGGCAATCGCGCAAGTCATCGTCGCGCCGGGAACGCAGCCGTCGGTTCCACTCGAGACCGCGTACCTCGAAGATGGCCGCTTGATCGCGAGCGGCGACTTCACCGGCATGTCGAGCGAACGCGCGCGCGCGGCGATTGCGGAGCGGCTGCACGCGCTCGGTCTCGGTGAAAAGACCAAGAATTTTCGCCTGCGTGACTGGCTCGTCTCGCGTCAACGCTACTGGGGCACACCCATTCCCATCGTCTACTGCGCGACCGACGGCGAAGTTCCGGTTCCCGACGATCGGTTACCCGTCGTCTTACCGCCCGACGTGCCGATCACCGGCGAAGGCTCGCCGCTCGCGCGCGATCCGCAGTTTATGACGACCACCTGTCCGCGCTGCGGCGGACCGGCGACGCGCGAGAGCGACACGATGGACACGTTTTTCGAATCGTCGTGGTACTATCTGCGCTATCTCGATCCGCATAACGAAAACGCGCCCTGGTCGCGCGAAGCCGCCGATCGCTGGATGCCGGTCGATCAATACATCGGCGGGGCCGAGCACGCCGTGCTGCATTTGCTGTACTCGCGTTTCTTCTATAAATTCTTTCACGACCGCGGCTGGGTGAGCGGCCCGAACGAACCGTTCACGCGGTTGTTCCATCAGGGATTCATCCTCTCCAACGGAGAGAAGATGTCGAAATCGCGCGGCAACGTCGTTGGGATCGACGAGGCGGCCGAACGTAACGGCATCGATGCGATGCGTTTGTTTTTGCTCTACGTCACGCCGCCCGAGGATACCGGCGAATGGAGCGAAGAAGGCATCAGCGGACGCGTGCGCTTCGTCAATCGCGTGTGGCGCGCGTGCGAGCCGCATCTCGAGCGCGCCGCAGCCACGCCGCTTACCGAGCTTCCGCACGTCGATTCGGCCGAGGAGAAAGAGCTGCTGCGCGCCGTGCACGTTGCGGCGAAATCCGCGATCGACGAAACGCTCTCGCGCCGCCTGCACTTTAACGCCACGATCGCCCGCCTCGACGAATACGTCAACGCGCTGACGGGCCTGGCCCAAAAAACGCCCGACTCGCCGGCGCTGGCCTACGCGGTGCACGCGCTACCGCTCGTGATCGCACCCTTCGCGCCGCACATCGCCGAAGAACTCTGGGAGCGAATGGGACATTCGCAGTCCGTCCACCTCGAACGGTATCTTCAACCCGACGATCGCGCGCTCGCCGTCGACGAGTTGACCCTCGTCGTACAAGTCAACGGAAAGATTCGCGCGCGCCTGACGGTGGCGCCCGGCACCACCGAAGAAGCGGCTTTCGATCTCGCCATGACGCACGCTCCGGTGCGGGCGCAACTCGACGGCAAAGCGATCCGCAAGCGTATTTTCGTGGCGGATAAACTGCTCAATCTCGTCGTCGGTTAAGCGACGGGCATTCGCCCCTTAAAGAAGTCGTAGGTCGCGCGCATTCCGTCGAGGAGTGCGGTGACGGGTTTCCAGCCCAGCTCCGCCGCCGCGAGCGACGGATCGAACTGGGCGTCGCGTGCGTCGCCGGCGCGTTTCGGGCCGCGCGCGATCGGCGCTTCGAAACCGGTGATATCGACGAGCGATGCGTAGATCTCGTTTACGCTCGTTCGACGGTTCGTGCCGATGCAGTAGCACGTTCCGGCACCGCGCTCGAGCGCCAGCACGTTGGCGAGCGCGACGTCGCGCACGAAGACGTAGTCTCGCGTCTGCTCGCCGTCCCAGTCGATCCGGATGCCTTGCTTTGCCAAAAACTTGCCGATAAAGATGGAGATCACGCCGGCCTCCCCGTTGGGATCCTGCCGGGGGCCGTACACGTTGCCATAGCGCAGCGCCGTAAAATCGAGCCCGTGTTCGCTCTTATAAAAGCGCAGATAGTGTTCGGCTACCATCTTCGTGATGCCGTAGGGCGATGTCGGACGCTGCGGCGTCCGCTCGTCGATCGGCAGCTTCTCGGGCGAACCGAAGGTCGCGCCGCTCGATGCGAAGATCACTTTTCGGACGCCGGCCTTCACGCAGTTGTCGAGCACGTTGAGCAGCCCGACCACGTTGACTTGCGCGTCGAAGATCGGGTCGCGCGAACCGATCGCCACGCTATGCTGCGCGGCGTGGTGCGAAACGATCTCCGGTTTGAACTCCGTAAAGACGCGCGTGATGTTGGCATCGCGGATATCCAGGTGAATGAAGTTCGCGCGCTCGGGCACGTTCTGACGGCGACCGCCGCCGTGTTCCCATAGCGAATCGAGCACGAGCACTTCGTGCCCCTCGGCGAGATACGCGTCGACGATATGTGATCCGATAAATCCGGCGCCGCCGGTGACGATGATGCGCACGCAGTCTCTTTCCTTCCGGAATACTTCAGAGTTCGATCTTGCCGTCCGCTCGCGCCGTCGCAGTCGGTGGAGCGATGGAACGTTGGCCACTGGTCGCCATCGCAGCGGCCGCACTTCTCGGTGCCGCCGCAGTCCAACCACTGTTATCCGAACAACGGGCCGTAGCGTGCTTGGGATTGGCGGCGTTTCTGCTCGTCGCCGCACGCGCGCACGATGGGTCTGCCCGCTTTCGCGTGGTGCTTGTCGTCGCCCTGGTCGCGGGTGCCGCGAGCGCGTGGGGTCACCTCGCGACCGCCGCGACGGTCGAGCCCGACCGCACGACGCGCATCCGCTGTACGGTTGTAGGCGATGTGCAGGCGCAAAGCGGCACGAGTTCGTTTCTCTGCGCGCTCGACGACGGGCCCACTCTCCTGGTAAGCGCATCGGGGTTCGTTCCGGCGATCGCGGCTCACGTACTGCTGCGCGGACGCGTCGAACCGTTCGACGACGCGCGCAATCCACAGGAGCCAAGCGAGCGCAACCTCGAGCGCGATCGCGGCGCCGCCGGACGCATCGCCGGCGCTCGGCTACTCGCGCTTCTTCCACCGGCCCGCGCCACCGTGGCAATCGAAGTCGCGCGCCTGCATGCGTGGGCGGGAGCGGCGCTGCGGGCGCGACTCGAGGAACCCGCAGCGTCGATTCTCGCGGGCGAACTCTGGGGCGACCGCGGTTCGCTGGCGCCCGATCTGCGCGCCGAATTCCAAGAGACGGGAACCGTACACGTTTTGGTGACGGCCGGGCTGCATCTCGGCGTCGTGGGCGGACTCGTTCTGGCGTTACTCGGCGCGCTGCGCGTTTCGCGGGTTGGCGCGTGCGCCGGCACGATCCTCTGCGTGTGGTTCTATGCGCTTGCGAGCGGAATGCACGTGCCGGCGATGCGCGCGGCCACGATGCTTTCGTTCGCACTCGCAGCGCGAGCGTACGGTGCGAAGACGCTTTCGTTTAACGCCATCGCGGCGGCGGCACTCGTGGTGGGGCTCTGCGATCCGCTCGCAATCCCAGGAGCGTCGTTCGCGCTCTCGTTCTCGTGCATCGTTGCGATCGCCGCTTGGGCGGATCCGATCGGCGAGGTGCTGCGGCCGATCGCCTCGCTCCCCGAAGGCGTCCGCGAAGGCGTTACGCTCACGATCGCGACGCAGTTGGGAACGTGGCCGTTGACGGCGGCAATCTTCAACACGTTCTCGCCTTACGCGGTGCTGGCGAACCTGGCGGTCGTACCCGCCGTCGGTGCGACGATGCTCC
>DATBTN010000069.1 GCA_036559195.1 Candidatus Baltobacteraceae bacterium | reverse complement strand
TGCAACTGCGTGGCGATCTCGCCCGCGCTCGCACCGGCTAAAATGAGCGAAAGCACTTGCAACTCGCGACGCGTGAGCGAGAAGCGCCGTCCGGCGCTCGCCAGATCTTCGCGTCGCGAATGTTCTTCCAGAAAGACGGCGACGAACGAGCCGGTCGGCCCGTCTAGCCGGCTGACTCGCAACAACACGGACGGGAGCGGCGCCACGATCTCTTCGGAGACGCGGCCGGCGCTCACCCAAAGCGCGAGCACGTGACGTACGGCCGCTTCGAGCGCTGCGGGGAGTCGATTGATTTCGGCGTGCGGCGCCGGCGAATAGGCCGAGAGGAACGTGATGGCATCGGCTTGCGCGAACGCGATCGACAGGTTCTGGTCCAGCAGAACGACGCGCGGCTTCGCACGACGTTTGAGAATCGAGAGCATACGATCTTCGTTGCGGGCTTCTGCCAATTCCATCGGCTCGATCAAGGAGATTTCCCCTTCGCGAGGCGGTACACGTAGCTACGGCCCGACCTATAAGGCCGGGTTCATCCATGCTAGGTTGTCAGCGAAGGTCTATGCTCCTTGGTCCATTCGATGCATTCTGTTTATTGGACTCGCGGCGCGGTGCCCCGGCTACGATCGCCACCATAGCCATGGCGGTCGAAACGTCGAACCGGCGCTGTAATTCCTCGAAAATCGTGGCCACGGCTGGCTCGTCGAGACCGAGCTGCCAGGCGATTTCGTCGATCTGTAGGCCGCTAGCGAACAGGCGCACGCATTCATATTCCGACGGGCGCAGGCCGAGCTGGTCGGCGCGTTCGAGCGGCGTCGCCCGGCGGCGGTAGGCCTCTACGTGGGCCCCGATTCGATAGCCGTTCGCTCCGCGCAGCGGGAAGACGTGCACCGCGAGCTTCGCCGACACGAGAAAACTGGACTCGTTCTGGCTTGCGGGATTAGCGTTCCAGTGCGCGGTCAGCGCCCGAATGCCGCTCTCGATCTGCGATCGTAGCGGCTGCCACCCAGTGGAATCCACGCCGTGCACGCCGACGAGACGATAGCACCGATCGAAAACGATCAGCGTTCCGAGCGGCGGCTGCCGCGTGGGAATGGGTTCGAGGGCGACGTTAGCATGCATGCGTTACTCCGGTTGCGTCCTACGTACTACGATAACGTCGATGAGCGTAAAGAACCATCCCTCATTTCGGGTAGTCTGCTTAGCCGGCGAATTTGCGCGCGCGGGTCGTCAAGAAGAGCCACGGCGCCGCTAGCGACGGCGCGATCGCGCAGATTGCGATCGCGAGCGAATAGTCGAAGCCGAGTTTTACGATCACGGCTGCGAGCAGCGCTCCGGTCGACGTTCCGATCGCAAACGAAAGATTATAGGCACCCATGGCGACGCCGCGCGTGCGGCGACTGCTTTGCTCGAAGAAGAGCCCCACCCCCACCGGCACGACGGCCGACCACGCGATCCCCAGAAACGCGCCCGCCAGCAGAACGGCCGCCGGCGTATACGCCCGCGCCGCCAGCACGCAGCCGACGATCTGCGCGAGCACGACCGGCACCGCCATCATGCGCGGACCATACCGATCGACGAAACGTCCCGCCGGATAACGGAACGCGAACGTCAACAGCGCCATCGAGGTGAAGATCAGCGCGCCGTTGGCGAGGCCGCGATGCGTGAACGTGAGCACGGCAATCGCGCCGTTCACGCCGCTCTGCAACGCGGCGGCCGCAAGAAAGAGCATCGCCGGCAACCAGACCGAGCGCATCAAAATCGGTCGCGAGCGCTTCGCCGAACTCACGTCGTGCCGGGCCGGCAAGAGCCAGAGCACCGCGCCGCCGGCCGCCGTCGCTATCGCACCGTACAGGAACTGCTCGCGGCCGATTCCGTTGTGCCAGAGCGCGACCGCAATCGCCGGTGCGAATGCGAACATGAGATTGGCAATCATCCCCAACGTCGAGACGGCCGAGACCGAGCGCTCGGAGGGCACGATCTCCATCACATACGCGAACTCACCCGTTACGTACGCCATCATCGAGAATCCGCGCAGCGCCATGAAGAGGCCGCCCCAGATTGGGCCGTGCAAGAACGCGAGACCGAAGCTCGAGAGCGCCATCAAGATGACGGCCGCGCGGATCGTGAGCAACCGGCCAAACCGATCGACCAAAGCACCGACCGGCACGCTGCCGAGCAATTGCGCGAACATGCCGCCGCCCATCGCAAGGGCAACCTGCGGTGCGTTCGCTCCATCGTGCAAGAGGGCGAGCGGCATCGCACCGGTGGGGAGATTGCAGGCAAACTCCGTCACCAGCGTCGCGACGACGAGGAGGAAGAAGGGGCGATTCATTGGGCTATGTCGCGACGGTTCGCGATTCTTCTCGAAATTGCTCCCGGTAGAGGCGCGCGTACGCGCCGTTGCGTGCCAATAACACGGCATGCGTGCCGTGTTCGACGATGCGGCCGTGCTCGACGACGAAGATGACGTTCGCCGAGAGAATTGTGGAAAGGCGATGTGCGATGACCAGGCTCGTTCGGCCGCGCATGCAGCGTTCGAGCGCGGTTTGAATCGCCGTTTCGTTGTGCGAATCGAGCGCGCTCGTCGCTTCGTCGAGAATCAGAATGCGCGGATCTTTCAGCAGGACTCGCGCGATGGCGAGCCGCTGGCGTTCGCCGCCCGAGAGCTTGTGGCCGCGTTCGCCGACGATCGTGCGATAGCCGTCGGGCAACGTCGAGATGAATGCGTCGATATTGGCGTTGCGCGCGGCCTCGCGAACCTCGGAGTCGCTCGCGTCGGGTTTAGCGTAGCGAAGATTGTTCTCGATCGTATCGTGGAAGAGATACGTCTCCTGCGAGACGATTCCGATATCGCGCCGCAAGGATTCGAGCGTAACGGTACGGGCGTCGTACCCATCGACCAGCACTCGCCCCGCCTGCGGATCGTAAAAGCGCGGAACCAGCTGCGTGATCGTCGTCTTGCCCGCGCCCGACGCGCCGACGAATGCCGCAACCTGACCGGGCTCGATGTGAAAGCTCACGCCGTCGAGCGTGGTGCGGTCGGCGTTATAGGAAAAATGTACGTCTTCGAAGCGAATGTCGCCGGCGACATTCGGCAGCGCGACGGCGCCCGGCGGTTCGTACTCTTCGGTGGTCATGTCGAGATAGTCGAAGATGCGTTCGAACACCGCAAGCGCGCTAATGACTTGTACCTGAATGCCGGCGAGCGCCGCCGCCGGTCCGTAGAGCCGCCCTTGAATGAATTGTACGAAGGCGTAGATCGTTCCGATCGTGATCCCGCTGGCGATCGCGAGCCAACCGCCGCCGAACCAAACGATCGCCGGCCCCATGACGACCATGGCCGTAATCGAAGCGAGGAACCAGCGGCCGACCATCGCGAGATTGACTTCGAGCCCCATGAGCTTCGTACCGACGTCGTAGAAGCGGGCCCGTTCGTAAGTTTCGCGCGCGAACGATTTGATGAGCGTAATGCCCGAGATCGAGAGCGTTTCCTGAGTGATCGATTCGATCTCATCGCGCTTCTCGCGCGTTTGCTTACGAATGTCGTACATGCGCCGGCCAACGGGGCCGAGCGGAGCGATCATCAAAGGCACCATGACGATCGAGAGCAGCGCAAGGCGCCAATTCATGAAGAACATCGCAACGACGGTCGTCACGATCAAGAGGACGTTCGTGACGATCGTCGTCAACGTTCCCGTCACGACGCCGTCGATGTTGTCGACGTCGCTGCTCACGCGGTTCATGATCTCGCCGGTCTTGGTTCCGGTGAAGAACGCGATCGGCATCTTGTGCAAATGGGCCGCGAGGTTCGTGCGAATGTCGCGCATTATCCCTTCGCCCACGACCGAGTTGAGGTATCCTTGCAGGACGCCGACGCCGGCGGCGATCAGCGCGGCGACGATGATGATGCCCACATCGACGCCGAGCATCGAGAGGCTGCGCTGCGGGATAGCGATGTCGATGATGTGACGGGTGACGTAAATCGGAACGAGGCCGAGCAGCGCCGCGACGATCATGCAAAGAAGCACGACGACTTCCTGACGCCAGTACGGCGCAAAGAGAGCGCCGATGCGTTTCCAGTCGACGCGCTTGCGAACCTGAGGCTTATCCGGCCGATACATGCTCGACCACATCAGCCCGTGACCGCCGCCAATCATACGCCCGTACGGCTAATGCGGGAGCGTGCTTTGGTGGAGGGTGACCTTGTTGCCTTCGGGGTCCTCGAACGACGTGACTTTGCAAACCGGCGTCGGGTAGACGTCTGCGACGGTGATGCCTTTGCCGCGCAGTTCGGCAACGGTCGCTTCGATGTCGTCGACTTCGAAGGCCACGCCGACGCCGCTGCCGGCCGGTCGATCGACCCAATCCTTGTTCATCAAGCCGAACCAGCCGTTTTGTCCGACGTTAAACTCGGCGTACTGCGCCTTGTTTTCCTCGTCGTAGGTGGACGTAAGATTAAGCCCCAGCGTATCGCGATAAAACGGAATCAGCGCACCCACGTCATTCGCGGGATACGCGACAAAGGCGATCTCTTTAATCATTGGCATCTCCTCACTTCGGCAGACCCGCTCATTCGAGGCCGCGCGCCTCATCACCCCGAGCCGCCCCTTCGACAAGCTCACCCCGTCCTTCGACAAGCTCGTCCTTCGACAAGCTCAGGATGACAAATGGGGAAACTTCTCTTTTTTTTGTCATCCTGAGCTTGTCGAAGGGCGTTAGGGTTTTTTGCCGTTGCGGAGGGCGGCTAGTTCTTTGTAGAGCTTTTTCTCTTTGTCCGTCAGGCTTTGCGGGAGTTGGCCGATGAGGCGGACGTATTCGTCGCCGGCGCCGCCGTTACGCACTTTCGGCATGCCTTTGCCCGCGAGGCGCAGGAGCCGGTTATTCTGCGTGCCGGCCGGAATGCTCATCGTTACGTTGCCGGCCATCGTCGGCACTTGCACCTCGGCCCCGAGAATCAAATCGTACACGCTTACCGGCAAATCGACGTACAAGTCGTCGCCTTTGCGTTTGTACGTCGGGTCGTCGAGCAGTTTTACGATTAAAAACAAATCGCCGCCGCGCGCCCCGCCGAGGCCCGCACCGCCCTGACCGGCCAAGCGAATGCGCTGCCCTTCGGTGACGCCTTTGGGAATCGTCACTTCGAATTTCTTCGTCGCGAGCAGCCGGCCCGTGCCGTGACACTGCTGGCAGAGGCCGCCGCGATCGGTGCCGGTGCCGCGACAGCGCGGGCACGTGTCTTCAACCTGCAGCGATACGGACTTCTTGCCGCCTTCGTATGCATCGCGTAGCGACAACTCGATCGTCGTCTCCAAGTCTTGCCCTCGCTGCTGCTGCTGCGTAAAGCCGCTTTGCGGAGCGGCACCGCGCCGCCCGATTCCCGAGAAGAACATGTCGAAGAAGTCCGAGAACCCGCTCGCGCCGGCTCCGGCATCCGCGCCGCCGAAGCCCGGACCGAAGTCGTAGAACGTCTCGCCCTGCTGCGTGCGATATCGGCGCTGCTGATCGGCCTGTTGCGCCGCGCGCTGCCAATCGCTGCCGAGTACGTCGTATTTGCGGCGCTTCTCGGGATCGCCCAATACTTCGTATGCCTCGGAAATCTCTTTGAATTTCTCTTCGGCGTCCTTCGGATTCTCGGGATTCGCGTCGGGGTGCCACTTGCGCGCGAGTTTGCGGTACGCCGACTTAATGTCTTTCTCGGCGGAGCCTTTCGGAACGCCGAGGATCTCGTAGTAGTCTTTGTACTTCAAGCTAGTCGCCGTTCTTTACGACGATCACTTTCGCGGGGCGGAGAAGATCGTCGCCGAGGCGGTAGCCGCGTTGAACTTCCTCGAGAACGGTATCGTCGTCGAGACCCTCGGCAGGCTGCGTGCCGATCGCTTCGGCAACTGCGGGATCGAACGGCTGACCCTTCACGCTGAACGAACGCACGCCTTCGCTCGTAAGGACGGCGTCGAAGCCTTTGAGCGTTTGCTGCACGCCTCCGCGCAACGCGTCGCCGCTCTCACCCTCGTAGCCGAGCGCGCGTTCGAGATTGTCGATAACCGGCAGGAATTGCTCGAGCAATTTCTTGCGCCCGGAGACGGCAATCTCGGCGAATTGGCGTTCGATACGTTTCTTGTAATTCTCGAAGTCGGCCATGGCCAACAAGAACTTGTTGTAGTTGTCTTCGGCTTTGGCGTTCGCCGCGGCGAGCTGCGCCTCTACGTCGATGGTCTCCACGGAAGAAGAAGCTTCGCCGTTGCTCTCCGGCCCCGTTTCGTCGCTGCGTGTCTGGTCTTCAATCATCTCTATTCCTAACGGGAATAAGCCTCGCCCGTTTTGTCACGCTGAGCTTGTCGAACGACGACAGGCTCTGTCCTTCGACAAGCTCAGGATGACATTGGGGGAGTGGCTTATTTGGCTTCTTTGAATTCGGCGTCGATGACGTCTTCGGTTGGCTTCGATTCGGCGCCGTCTTCCGATGCGGCACCGTTGGTCGCGCCGTTACCGGCGCCGCCTTCGGCGTTCGCCGCGGTCTTCTGATAGAGCAGCTCCGCCATCTTGTAGCTAGCGGCTTGCAGTTTCTCGACGGCCGGTTTGATCTCGGCAGCCGTGCCGTTCTCGCTGACCGTACGCAACTCCGTAAGCGCCGTCTCGACTTCGCCGCGCGCGCCGGGGTCGAGCTTCTCGCCGACCTCTTTGAGCGATTTTTCGGTCGAGTAGATCAAGCTCGAAGCCTGATTGCGGATCTCCGCCTCTTCCTTCTTGGCCTTATCGGCAGCCGCCGAAGCTTCGGCGTCGCGAACCATGCGCTCGACTTCGTCTTTGTTGAGATTGGTCGAGGATGTGATCGTGATCTGCTGTTCCTTACCGGTGCCGAGATCTTTCGCGCCGACGTTCACGATGCCGTTGGCATCGATGTTGAACGTGACTTCGACCTGTGGCACGCCGCGCGGTGCGGCCGGGATGCCTTCGAGCCGGAAGCGGCCCATCGTTTTGTTGTCGGGAGCCATCGGGCGCTCGCCCTGCAGCACGTGAATGTCCACCGAGGTCTGACCGTCTTCGGCCGTGGTGAAGACCTGCGACTTCTTCGTCGGAATCGTGGTGTTGCGTTCGATCAGCGTCGTCATGACGCCACCCAGGGTTTCGAGACCGAGCGAGAGCGGAGTTACGTCGAGCAGAACGACGCCGGTGACTTCGCCGCCGAGTACGCCCGCTTGAATCGCGGCGCCGACCGCGACGACTTCGTCGGGGTTGACGGTGAGATTGGGTTCTTTTCCAACGAGTTTCTTGACGAGTTCGAGGATCACGGGCATGCGCGTCGAGCCGCCGACCATGACCACTTCGTCGATCTTCGAAACGTCGATCTTCGCATCGGCCAGCGCATTCTTGAACGGCGCCACGCAACGATCGGTGAGATCGGCGGTGAGTTCTTCGAACTTCGCGCGCGTGAGCGTGACGTCCATGTGCTTGGGACCGTTTTGATCCGCCGTGATGAACGGCAGGTTGATGCTGGTCTGCACCACCGAACTCAGCTCGATCTTGGCTTTTTCGGCCGCTTCGGTGAGTCGCTGCATGGCCTGCTTATCGGGCGTGAGGTCGATGCCTTGCTCTTTGCGGAACTCCGCAACGAGCCATTCGACGATGCGATGGTCGTAGTCGTCGCCGCCTAGGTGCGTATCGCCGTTGGTCGACTTCACTTCGAAGACGCCGTCGCCGACTTCCAGAATCGAGACGTCGAACGTGCCGCCGCCGAGATCCCAAACGAGAATCGTCTCGTTGCCTTTTTTATCGAGACCGTACGCGAGCGCGGCTGCGGTCGGCTCGTTGATGATGCGCAGTACGTCGAGACCGGCGATCTTGCCGGCGTCTTTGGTCGCCTGACGCTGCGCGTCGTTGTAATAAGCGGGAACGGTGATGACCGCTTTGGTCACCCGCTCGCCGAGATAGTTGCTCGCGTCGTTCACGAGCTTTTGCAGCACCATCGCCGAGATCTCTTGCGGCGTGTAATCTTTGCCGTCGATCTTGACGTGGAAATCCGTCCCCATGTGTCGCTTGATCGACGAGATCGTGCGGTCGGGGTTGGTGATTGCCTGACGTTTTGCCAGTTGTCCGACGAGGCGCTCGCCGGTTTTAGTGAAGGCCACTACCGATGGGGTCGTTCTCGACCCTTCGGCGTTAGCGATAACGGTAGGCGATGAGCCTTCCATAACGGCGACGACCGAATTGGTCGTGCCGAGGTCGATTCCGACCACTTTAGCCATGTAGTATTAACCTCTTTCCGAGCCCCAGGACCAGCTTTTCCGCAGGGTGTTATACCCCACGTACTAAGCCTTGCCGCTTACGACGCTCAAGGATAGTTGCGTGCCGTCTATAGTACGCTAACGACCCGCATGTGTTCCACTATTTAAGACAGATAACCCCACCCCAAAGTTGCACCACCCCCGTCGAAGGCCCGTGGTTCGACAAGCTCACCATGACAAGTCAAGCCCCTCGCCCCACTAGGCCAAGGCACCCCTTATGTTGTCATCCTGAGCTTGTCGAAGGACGGAGCCTGCCGACGCCCTTACGGGCCGCTGCCGGCTGGGGGTTGGACGATGTTCTGGCTTCCGGAGCCTTGCGAGCCGAGGGTTGCGGTCAGGTCGCGCACCTCGCCCTGGAACCAGACGCGCAGTTTCAGGCGGTCGCCGGCCTTGTGGGCGTCGATGATCTTCTTGAACTGCTCCTCGGAGGAAATCCGCGTGCCATCCACCGCTTGAATCACGGCCCCCGCCGCCAGGCCGGCCTTGGAGGCAGGCGAGTTCGGGACCACTTGCGCGATGACGATGCCGCCGCCCAGGTAGTTGAGCTGCTGGCGGACGTTGTTATTGACGGTTCCCGAATAGATCCCCAGATAGGTCACCAGCGGGCCGTTGAAGCTACCGGGATGCTTCTCGAGCCCCTCGACCGCCTGTTTGACCAAGTTAATCGGGATCGCGAAGCCGATGTTCTGCGCGGACTGCGCCGTCAGCTGGTTGATGCCGATCACGTCGCCGTTGACATCGACGAGCGGGCCGCCGGAGTTGCCGGGGTTGATCGGCGCGGACGTCTGCAGCAGGCCGCTGAAGCGGCGCGCCGCCGTATCCTGGCCACCGCCCACTTCGTCGCGATTGAAACCGGAGACGACGCCGAGCGTGACGGTATCTTGAAGCTGAAGGGGCTCGCCGACGGCGATCGCCCATTGGCCGAGTTCGAGCTTGGAGCTATCGCCCAATTGAAGCGGCGGCGGGAGCTTCGCGTAGTCGACTTTAACGAGCGCCACGTCGACTGCGGGATTAACGGCATAGACCGATCCCGAGACGCGATCGCCGTTTTTGAAGACCACGGTTACTTTTTTATCGGGCTGGCCGTTGGGGCCCGTAACGACGTGCGCGTTGGTAACGATCATGCCGTCCTTGGAGATGACGAAGCCCGAACCGGATGCGCGCGCTTTGTAGGGGACGTTTTGATAGAACTGGCCGAAGGGATCGACCGGAACCTGTTGGACGCCGTTGATGACCACGTCGATCGATACGACCGACGGCAACACGCGTTTTACGGCCGTGACGATGCGGTCCTGATCGCTGCCGCCGCCCGCAAGCGGAGCCGCGCTGACCGCCGGCAGCGAGTGACCCGGGCCAGCCACGTTGGCGAAGTGCGTGCTCGCGTAGAGCATCATAAGAAACGATCCGATTATGGCGCCCACTACAGCGACGATCGCCGTGGGCATGACGCGGTTTTTCAACGTACCTCTCAACACTAGGCGCTAAAGCAAACTAGCTCGTACATACCCGGAAAACGTGAAAAAGTCGCGCCCCCGTTGCTCAGTCTCTCTTAAGGATCCGTTGCGGCGGGGCGTCCGAGATGATTAAACCGTCGCGCAGGCGCACGATTCGGCGAGCGTGCGAGGCCACTTCTTCATCGTGTGTCACCATAATAATAGTACGTCCGCGGGCATTCAAGCTCTCGAACAGGCCCAAAATGTCGACGCTAGTCTTCGAATCGAGGTTTCCCGTCGGCTCGTCGGCGAGCAGAACGGCCGGATTATTGACCAGCGCCCGCGCGATGGCGACCCGCTGCTGCTGGCCGCCCGAGAGCTCGTTGGGCTTGTGGTGTCCGCGGTCGCCGAGGCCCACTTCAACCAGTTGTTCCAGGGCGGCCGCCTGGCGCTGGCGTCCGGGCACGCCTGCGTAGAAGAGCGGCAGAGCCACGTTCTTGATGGCATCGGTGCGCGCGAGCAAATTGAAACCCTGGAAAACGAAGCCTAACTTTTTGAGGCGAATCTCGGCTAGCGCGTTGTCGTCGAGTCCGGAGACGTCGACGCCGTCGAGATAGTAGCTTCCGGTGGTCGCGCGATCGAGACAGCCGAGCACGTTCATCAGCGTCGACTTGCCGGACCCCGAAGGCCCCATGATCGCCACGTACTCGCCGCGATCGATATGGAAGGTTACGCCGGAGAGCGCCTGTACCTCGAGCGATCCGTTACGGTAGGTCTTCGTAACGTCGCGGATATCGATGACGGTCGTGTCGTTATTCATATCTGAGCGCTTCTATGGGATCTAGACCGGCGGCCCGATACGCCGGATACGTTCCGAACGCGAGCGTGACGACGATCATGAAGGTTGCGGTGGTAACGAGCGATTGAATCCATGGAAGCGGCGGTACCGAGCCGTTAAGCTTCACGATCGCAACGTGATTTACGATCGAGCCGATGCTCAGACCGATGATCATTCCAATGAAGCAGCCCAGTCCGCACAGCAAGAGCGCCTCGATGAAAAACTGGGCCAAGACCTGCCCCCGTCTCGCGCCGATCGCTTTGCGAACGCCGATTTCGCGCGTGCGCTCGGTGACCGAAACCAGCATGATGTTCATCACTCCGATGCCGGCCACGAGCAGCGAAACGGCGCCGATGAGCGCGACGATGAGCGTGAGTACTTTAAAGATGCCGTTGATGCCGCCGGTAATCAGCGATTTATCGAAGGTTTGGAACTGCAGGCCTTTGGGATTGCCATGAAGTTTCTTGATCTCGTTCATGACGGCGATCTCGGTGAGACTCATGCTCGAGGGATCGGCAACGACGAAGCGCGCACCGAACGCAAGTCCGCCGTGAATGTATTGCTTCGTGTAGGTCGTGTACGGGATCATGAGGTCGCCCGTAAAGTTGGTGTTGAGCAGGCCGCGTTTAGGCGCCGCGAGGACGCCGATTACGACGTAGCGATGCAAGCCCGCGTAGACGCTCTGCCCGATCGGGTCGCCGCCGCTCGGGAAGAGTTTCGCGTACGCGCGGTTGGTCAGCACGCAGATGCTCGCAGCGGCGACCAGATCGTCCGCGACGAATTTGCGTCCGTATGCGGTCGCCGAGTTATCGAACGGGTGATCGGACTCGGGCGAGAGGCGATAGCGCGCTTGGGCGTGTTCGTGCTGGACGAGCACGCGCTGCCCGCCGGCCGGTAACCCTTGTATCACGTTCGGAACGTTCTGCACGACGTCGGCGATATCGCTTATCTTGATCGCCGCCTTGCGAAAATCGCCTTGGAACTGACTCGGGCTCACGATAAATGAATTGTCCGCCAGATTTCCCAGCGCGCCGTTGACCGCGGTGGCCATACTCGCGCCGAGCACCTGAATGGCGATCACGGCGCCCACGCCGATGATCAGTCCGGTGATCGTGAGCAGCGTGCGAACCTTGTTGGCAAAGAGCACCCGCAGCGCTTCCTCGAGATAGATCACGAACGCAGCGCCTCGATGGGATCCATGCGAGCCGCCCGCAGCGCCGGATAGGTGCCGAAAATCATTCCGATACTGATCGAGAAGATCAACGCGATGCTGACGATGAGCAGATACGGGATCAGCACCGCTCCCAGCTGCGCGCTAATGAGCGATGCGGCACCGATCGTTGCGAGTAAACCGAGTCCCATCCCCGTGCCGCCGCCGATCAGCGCGAGAAGCACGGCTTCCATGAGAAACTGCAGCGCGATGTCACCGCGGCTCGCGCCGATGGATTTGCGAATGCCGATTTCGCGGGTGCGCTCGGAGACCGAAACGAGCATGATGTTCATAATGCCGATTCCCGCCACGACCAAAGCCACACCGCCGATCGCCGACAGGGCGACGCCGACGATGTTGAGCACGTTTTCGAAGGTGCCGATCGATGCCGAGTTGTCGGAGCTGATGTACTTCGCGCGCGAGCTATGAACGTGCTGGAGCGCGGCGATCGCGACGCGCTCGACCTGCGCGGAGTCGGCCCCCGGTGCCGGATAGATGAAGATTTGATCGGCCGGCCCCGGATTCATCCGGTTGAAGGCCGTAAATGGGATCGCGATCGAGTCGGCGCCGATCAGTGAATTAAAAAACGACCCTTGAACGTTCGCGTAGACCCCCACGACGGTGTAGCGTCCGCCGTTGATGCGAACGATCTGCCCGACGGCCGGCGCCCCGTGAAAAAACTTCTGAGCGAGCCCCGAGGTCAGCACGCAGACGCGCGCTCCCGATGCAAGGTCGGTCGCATCGATCTTGCGTCCCTCGCTCATGACGAGCCGATCGGGATGGTACGCACCGTCCGACACGATTGGATAGTAGTCGCGAATAGTGCCCACGGCGACTTGGTAGTCGCGTTGCCAAAACGGCATGACCTGCGCGGCAAGGGAGCCGAGCGCGTTAGCCACCGTTGCCGCGTCGCGATAGTGAATCTGCGCCTGGGCCGGGTAATCTTGCGTCGGATCGACGAGGATGCTGATTCCGAGCGACCCGAACGACGCAAACGTCGCAGAGATGCCGCTGGTCGCGCCCTTGCTGATCCCAAAGACGGTGATGATCGACGACGTGCCGATGATCATGCCGAGAACGGTTAGGATCGAGCGGACGCGGTTGCGCCAGAGCGACGCGGCCGCTTCGGCGACGTAGGCGAGGATCCGGGTCACGTCGCCTGCGGTGAGGGCATGGCCGATGGCTGCACTCGCACCTTCGCTCCAGCTTTCAAATCGGCGGCCGGCGCGCTGATGATGCGCTCTCCGGTGCCGATGCCCGAGGTGAGAATCGTTTGCGTATCGTTCGATTTACTCGTGGTGACGCGCACTTTGCGTGCGACGCCGGACCGCACCGCCCACACGTACGATTTGCCCTTGTCCTTGACGATCGCGCCGTTGGGAACGAGCAGCGCGTTTTTGATGTCGGTCGTGAAAATGTCGACGTCTACGCTCATGCCGTCGCGCAGGTATGCGGGCACGCTATCGAGGTGAATCGTCGTAAGAATCTGGCGAGCCGTGCTCGATGCATCCGTCGATTTGATCGCGACGGGCGAGATCGAAGCGACGTGCCCGGAAATCGTCTTGCCCGGGAAGTCTTGGCCGGTGACGTTGGCTTTCTGGCCGACCGCGACGTTGATGATGTCCTGCTCGTCGACTTGAGCCTTCACGATCAGCTGGTCGCCTTCAGCGATCGTGAAGAGCGCCTGTCCCGCGGTGACCGGGTCGCCGGAGTGCAGCGACGTCAGCGGATCCGTCGCCTGCGTCGCGACGCTTTGAATAATTCCGGCAAACGGCGCGGCGATACGCGTGAAACCGACTTGCTGCTGCGCCAGTTGACTGGCGATCGCGGCCTTTTGGGCGGCGGTCTGCGCCATCTGCACGCTGTTCTGTCCGTAACCCGTCACGGCGCCGATGCGGCGCTGTTGCACCGCCTGGTTGTAAATCACTCGCTGCTGCTCGAGCTTCGCCTTGTCGGTGTCGAGCTGGTTGCGCGCGATCGCCTTGTTCTTGTAGAGACTCAAGTCGGCATCGTAGACGCGCTCGGCCTCTTGAAGGTTGCTTTGGGCGGTCGCGACTTGCGCGTCGTATTGAACGTGTTGATTTTGCGAATTGATACGCGCGTCGTTGATCGTGGCCTGCGACTGGCGGTAGTCGGCCGCGCTGCTCGCCGCGTTGGATTCGAGCGTCGGATTGTCGATGGTCGCGAGAAGCGCGCCGCCCCGTACGTAGTCACCCGGCTTTACGAAGATCGAGCCGATGTTTCCGGAAACGAGTGTCGGCACGGTGGCGGCGCGCGGATGTTGCACGATACCGTTTTCGGGCAGCTTCGTGACGAACGAACCACGCGCGACTTTGAGGGTCGCGACCGCTGGGTCGGTCTGGCCGCGGTGCCCGGAAAAGACCGCGATCGCGACCACTGCCGCGAGCCCGACGACGATTAAAACGAGATTGCGAATCCTCTTCATGCTCTACCTTAAATCGGCGACGGCGCTCTCGGCATCGTAAATACCGAGGGCGACGCGAAGTTTGACGATCGCGTCCACGTAGTTGACGCGCGCGTTGTAGTAGTCGATCTGGGCGGTCAGCCCCGTCTGCTGCGCGGAGATCACATCGGAGAGCGCCTTGAGGCCGTTTTGATACTGCAGACGCGCGACGCGGGCCGATTCGACGCCCGCCTTTACCTCGATTTGCGTGTAGCGCAGTTGGGCCAGCGCCGTCTGTGCGGCCCGATAGGCCAGACGCACGTCGACGGCGACCTGCTCGTCGGTTTGGTCGAGGGTGCTGCGCGCCGACGCGATCTGCTGGTCGAAATTCTCGCGGTTGGCCTTGCGTAAGCCGTAGTCGATAAGCGGCAGCGAAAACGTGCTCGTTGCGCCCAGCTCCCAAAAACCGGGATTTCCGCGCGCCGCCGCGGTGCTCGTTCCACCGCATAGTTTGGGATCGAACGTACAGATCGAGGTTTGTCCGGCGCTCGTTGGGGTGAATTGGTTGCCGAATCGGGCCGCGAACTGCACCGTGGGGAAGAGATCCTGATTGAGCGTCTTTCGATCGAGCAGCGCGACGCTTAGCGCGTCCTTCGACGACGCGACGTCCGGCCGGTGCGCCTGCGCGATCGCAATGAGTGCGTCGAGCGGCTGCGCCGGAAGCGGCGGCTGCGCCACCAGCTGCGGAACGGCGAAGGGGGTATCGAGTGGGGCACCGATCAGTTGGGCGAGCGCGTCGCGCGCGCTCTGCGCGTCGTTGGCCGACGCGACGAGCGTCGAGCGGCTCTGGGCCTCGTTGGCCTGCGCCTGCAGCACGTCGACGGCGGCCGCGACGCCCGCGTTGACCTTGGCCTGCGCGATCTGCACGAGCGCGTGCTTGTAGGTTACATCGCCCCGGTCGACCTCGACCGTGTTGTTCTTGGTGGCGATCGCGTAGAAGTCGGTGGTGGCATCGGTGGCGAGCTGATTTTGAATCTTGCGCAGATCGGCCTTCGCCGAATCGAGCTGCTCAGCGGCGACGAGTTTTTGCAGGACCGAAAGGCCGCCGGTATAGAGCGTATATTGCGTACCGATCTGCGCCGTGTTCTGACTGAAGACCGACTGCTGGCGAAGTCCGACCTGCGCGAAATTCCCCTGAAGGTTGTTCGATTTATCGGACGTGTTTTGCAGTTGCGCGGTTACGGGCGGCAGCGTTGCCGCCCGCTGTTTGATGTAGGTGTCGTGAGCCTGGGCCACGACCGCTTCTTGCCGGGTGACGGCCGGGCTGTGCGCGAGCGCGTAGCGCACGGCCTCGGCAAGAGACATTCCCGAGGTCGCCGCGCTTGCCGGGACGGCGAGAACGAAGGGCAGACAAACGGCGCCGCCCAGGAGCAGCCGCCGGACGAATCGTGCGTTCATGCCGGTCTTAGAAATGGAAAAGCGCAGCGCTCGCTCCCTGCATGAGCGCGCCGAGAACCAGGATGACGATGGCGACGCCGTAAGCCAACCCCTTGGACGTGCGCGCGATAATTTGCAGGGCGCCGGCGTTGAGAAACAGACCCCAGATCGAGAAGATCGTGATTGCGCTGAGGAATCCGCCCAGTAGACCCGTGATGCCGGGGGCGAGCATCCCAAGACCCGGGAGAGCGTGGGCCAAGTCGCCGATCGAATTGAACGAGTCCGCGCCGCGCAAAAGCGTGATGAGGCCCAGAACGACCGCGGCGATGCCGATGGTCGGCACGGCGATGTTCATCGACGCGCACCACAGACGTTTGAAGTCCGCTTGGCCGCGGCCGATGGCGTTGCCGATCAGCAAGAGAACGGCGTTGAGCAGAGCGGTGATGAGCGTCACGCAGATGAGCGTAACGAAGCCGAAGATTTGCTGCCACGCAGGAGGGTTGGCGGCGTCGTGGAGTTGTTTTTGCTTGACCGCGTCGCTCATAGCCGCAAACGTGGGATTGGTTTGTTGCATGTGCGCTAGGAACGCGACGCTGGCGTGACGGCTCGCGGGTCCCTCCAGCAGCATGCCGATCAACCCCAGAACGATAGCGATGATGAACGCCCAGCCCCACATCGGAATGTCGCGCAGCGTTTCGAAGGCTTCCTTCGGAGAGGCAATGACATTGAGAGCCGTCGCTAAGCCGTTAGCTTTGCGAGGCTCTACGGCCTGAACACCCATGAACTACCTCTTCATTATGACGATAGAAGTAATAGAACGCGCCATGCGTTTATACGATGGCGGCGCAGGCTTGTTTCATGCTCCGGCGGTGCCGAGCCTTTGTCCTACCTCACGTTGCTGTAACCGTCTTCGACAAGCTCCGTCCTTCGACAAGCTCCGTCCTTCGACAAGCTCAGGATGACAAGGGGTCCCCCTTCTTGTCGAAGCATGCGCTTGTCGAAGCGTGTGGGTGTCAGGTTTTTGTCATCAAGCAGCTGGTCGATTGGGATGTGGTGCTCGATTGCTTGGCGGACTCGATCGAGGCGTTCTTTGCGCAGTTCTAGCAGTTTGAGCTCGAGAATGGTACGGGCACGGCGCAGGGCTCTCCGGCTATAAAGGTCCTCTCCCCAGACCGGCGCGGGCCGGGCGCGGGCTTGGCGGGCGTGACCGGTAAAAGCACGTTTGTCTGAGGCCCAAGCAGACGTGCCGAGTAAGATGAGCGAGGTTAGCGCCACCGCGGCGCGGTAAACGATAGGCATGGAGCCCTCCTTAGAGGCTCCGTTCACTCCCACCGATCCGTCAATAAAGTAGAAGAAGCAGTTTGAACGTCGACACCCTGACCGTCCCCGCGCCGCCCGATGCCCCCTACGTTCGAGTCATTCCGCTCGGCGGCTGTGGCGAGATCGGGCGCAACATGACGCTGATCGAAACCAACGACGACATCGTTGCGGTCGATTGCGGGCTGATGTTCCCCGACGACGAGATGTTCGGCGTGGATATCGTTATCAACGATTTTACCTACCTGCGCGAACGGGCGGATAAATTCCGCGCGATCCTCGTCACACACGGCCACGAGGATCATATCGGCGGCATCCCCTATCTGCTTCGCGAATTCAACGTGCCGGTCGTGGGAACGGCGCTCACGCTCGCGCTGATCAAAGCGAAGTCGCGCGAGCATAAGATGGGCGAGGTCAACTTCGTTACGGTGAAGCCGGGCGATCGCATCAAGCACGGCAGCATCGACGCCCAATTCATTCACATCAATCATTCGGTAGCCGGCGCGTGTTCGCTCGCGCTGCGCACGCCGGTCGGGACGATCTTTCACACCGGCGACTTCAAGTTCGACCAGACGCCGATCGACGGCCAGCCCGCCGATTTCGCGGCGATCGCCAAGATCGGCGAAGAGGGCGTGCTCTGCATGCTCTCCGACAGCACGAATGCCGAACGGCCCGGGCACACGCTCTCGGAGCGCATCGTCGGCGAAGCCTTCACGAACATCTTCACCCGCGCGAAGGGCCGAATCGTCGTCGCGTCGTTTGCGTCGAACGTTCCGCGCGTACAGCAGGTGATCGATCACGCGATTCGGTTCGACCGCAAGATCGCGTTTCTCGGGCGTTCGCTGACCAACGTCGTTCACTTCGCCTCGGAACTCGGCTACCTGAAAGTTCCGGCGAGTCAGACGATCCGCATCGAGGAAGTCGACGAATACCCGCCCGAGAAAGTCGTCGTGATGACGACCGGTTCGCAGGGCGAGCCGATGTCCTCGCTAACGCGGATGTCGGTCCGCGATCACGGAAAGTTCAAGATCGTTCCCGGCGATACCGTCGTCATCAGTGCGACGCCGATTCCCGGTAACGAGAAGAGCGTCTACAAGACGATCAACAACCTTTACAAGCTCGGCGCGACGGTCGTACACGGTACCGACGGACGTTCGCACGTTTCGGGTCACGCCTCGCAAGAAGAGCTGTTGCTCATGCTCAACCTCGTGCGGCCCGAGTTCTTCATTCCGGTGCATGGCGAATACCGGATGCTGGTGCACCACGGCAGACTCGCCGTGAGCACCGGCGTCGAGTCGCCCAACGTCTTCGTGGTCGAAAACGGCGACGTGCTCGAGTTCACGCACGACTATGGAGACAAGATCGGCAAGACCTACGGCGGCAACGTGCTCGTCGACGGGTCGGGCGTCGGCGACATCGGCGAAGCGGTCCTGCGCGATCGCCGCGCGCTCGCGGGCGACGGCATCATGATGGTCGTGGTCGGCATCGATAGCGAAGAGGCGCGCATCACGACGGGTCCCGACTTAATCTCGCGCGGCGTGTTTTACATTCCGGAATCCGATGGCGTGATCGAAGAACTGCGCACCGAAGTTACCCGCATCATCACGGGCTGTTCGGTTGAAGGCATCCGCGACACGAACACGGTCAAGGAGCACATCCGCAGCGGCTTGGCGAAGGCCATCTACAACCGGTCGAAACGCCGGCCCGTGATCATTCCGGTGGTTATGGAAGTCTAACTTTCGCACTTCGTCGTGGAGGACGTTCGTGGGAACTCGCAAGGACTTTATCGCGCGCGCCGCTACCGTCGGCGCGCTCTTTGCATCGGCGCCTTCGGGCGCGCGGGGCGCGCAGCCCTCGCCGATGCCCTCGCCCTCGCCAAAAGCCTCTCCCAAAGCATCCGAACTCGCGCGCGCTTTCGCGGCGCAGATGCGTCGCTACGATCCGAAGCTCACCGATAAGGAGCTCGAGGGCATCGCTCAAAACATCGATGAGCTGCAGGGCCTCGGGAAACGCATCAACCCGAAAGGCGCGTTCCTCAAGAACGGCGACGAACCCGTCGTAAGCTTCGAGGTGAACACATGACCGGCGACGAGGTCGCCTTTCTCGACGCGACCGATCTGCACGGGCTCATTGCGAAGCGTAAGATTTCGTCGGTCGAACTCACGAAGCTCTATCTCTCGCGCCTGGATCGCTACGGAAAAACGTACGGCGCGGTCGTGACCGTGATGCACGAACGCGCGCTGCGCGAAGCGAAAGCCGCCGACCGCGAACTCGCCGCCGGCCGCTCGCGCGGACCGCTGCACGGCGTTCCCTACGGCGTGAAGGACCTACTCGCGGCCGTCGGCGCACCGACGACGTGGGGTGCCGCGCCGTATCGCGATCGCGTTTTCGACTACGATGGAACCGTTGTCAAGAAACTGCACGATGCGGGCGCCGTGCTGCTCGCGAAACTCGCGATGGTCGAACTCGCCGGCGGATTCGGTTACAACGACGCCGATGCATCGTTCACCGGCCCCGGGCGAACGCCGTGGAATCGCGATTTCTGGAGTGGAGGCAGTTCGAGCGGTCCGGGCGCGTCGGTTGCGGCCGGACTCGTCGGCTTTGCGATCGGATCCGAAACGAACGGTTCGATCACGGTTCCGTCCGCGTTCTGCGGCGTTTCGGGGCTGCGTCCGACCTACGGTCGCGTGAGCCGGCATGGCGCGATGGCTTTGATGTGGACTTCCGATAAGCTCGGCCCCATGTGTCGCTCGGCGCGTGATACCGAGCTGGTCTTACGCGCGATTGCGGGTCACGATCCGCAGGATCGGACGTCGGTAGCAAACGCGCCGGCGGCCACCATTCGCGGCCGCCGCCCGAAGATCGCAATCTTCAAGAACGCGACCGCGAAATCCCAACCGGCCGTCGTGAAAAACTTCGACGCGTCGGTCGACGTGCTGCGCGAATTTTGCGACGTGAGCGAAGGCTTTGAATTACCCGGGCACCACCCGTACGGCGCGGTTTTCGAGGCATTGATCGCGGGGGAATGCGCCTCGGCATTTCGCGGATTGCTCGAGAGCGGACGATCGCGCGAGTTGCAATCGGTCGACGATCGCACCGGCGGATATCCTTACCTCGCGACGCTCGCGGTCGATTACATCGATGCGATGCGCCGGCGCGCGTTCATCGACGCCGACGTGAAACGCGCGCTCGAGCCCTACGACGCCGTCGTCTTTCCAACGCTGCCGACCGTAGCCTATCCGGTCGGCCTGCCGTTCGACAAAGCATACCCGAAGTATCCGGGAAACGTTGAGGCGGGAACGCCGGGGAATCTCGCGGGCGTTCCCGCGACGAGCATTCCGAATGGCTTCGGCGAGAACGGTCTGCCGACCGGTCTGGCCCTTATGGGCGGGATCTGGAGCGAGTTCAAGCTCACGCAGATCGCGCGCGGGTATCAGAACCGAACTCTTTTTCACAAACACCATCCCAAGCTGGTCGTTGCTTAGGCACGCTTGGACGTTTCGCTGCTCGCGGCTGCCGAGAATATCGCGCCCGCGTCGCGCTCTTACGGCGGCGACGTCTGGCGGCGGCTGCGCCGCTCGCCCGGTGCGCTCGTCGGGCTTACTATCGTTGCGTTTATCGCGCTCGCGGCCGTCTTCGCCCCGCTCGTCGGCCATGCCGATCCGCTCGCGCAAGATTTAGCGCATCAATCGCTGCATCCGAGCGCCGCGCATTGGCTCGGAACCGACAAGCTGGGCCGCGACATGTTTGCGCGGATCGTCTACGGCGCGCGAATTTCGATTCGAATCGGGCTCATCGCCGTAGGACTCGCGATTTCGATCGGAACGCTGCTCGGCGTGTTCGCCGGCTATCTCGGCGGTAAAGTCGACGACGCCGTCATGGCGATCGTCGACGTGATGCTCGCGTTTCCGTCGATCATTCTCGCGATCGGCATCACCACGATCCTGGGCCCGAGCATCGACCACGTGATGATCGCCGTGGGTATCGTGTACGTTCCGCAATACGCGCGGCTGGCGCGTTCGTCGGTGCTGGCGATAAAGAATCTTGAGTATATCGAGGCGGCCCGCGCGGTTGGCGCGTGGACCCCGCGCATCCTCGTGCGGCACGTGCTACCCAACATCATGGCGCCGCTGCTCGTGCAGGCGACGCTGGGCGTCGCGACCGCCGAACTCGAGGCCGCCGGCCTTTCGTACCTCGGACTCGGCGCCCGCCCGCCCATACCCGAGTGGGGCGCGATGCTCAACGACGCGCGCGACTACTGGCTCTCCGCACCGTGGACGCTGGTCGCTCCCGGCGTCGCGATCACGCTCATGGTCCTCGGCTTCAACCTCCTCGGCGACGGCCTACGCGACGCCCTCGACCCAACGCAAACGTAATGTTTGTCATGCTGAGCCTGTCGCGAGGCCCGTGTTTGTCCGCAACGGCGTCCTTCGACAGGCTCAGGATGACAAAGAGGGGCTCTCTATTTTGTCATGCTGAGCTTGTCGAAGCATGAGCTTGTCCACGCGAAGGGTGTCGTAACGCGGTGAATGCGATCGTTCTCGGCTTACTTGCGGCGGCGTTCTACGGTTCGGCCGATTTCTGCGGCGGGCTCGCGACGCGCCGCACGTCGATCTTTTCCGTCGCCGTTATTTCGCAAGGTGTGGGGTTCGCGCTCTTGCTCGCGATACTGCCGTTGTTTCCAGGGCACGCGACGCCGGCGGCCTACGGGTGGGGTTTGTTGAGCGGAGTGTGCGGTGGGCTTGGGCTCGCGCTGCTCTATCACGCGCTTTCGATCGGGAAAATGGGCGTCGTCTCGCCGATCACCGCGGTTCTTGCCGCTGCGTTGCCGGTCGTTATCGGCGTTTTTCGCGGCGAACGTCTCTCAACGTTTCAGATCGTCGGCATCGGGATCGCGTTAATCGCAGTCGTGATGATCTCACTATCGACTGAAGAAGACGGGCGCATTGAGTTCTCGACGGCCGGCGTACGCGAGGCGATTGCGTCGGGGATCGTGCTCGGCGGCTTCTACACCTTCCTCGCGCTGGCCGGCAAACACGCCGGTCTGTATCCGCTGGTCGGCGCGCGCATCGGGTCGGTCGGTTTCTTGATTCTGCTGGCTCTCGTGATGCGGCGGAGCATGGCTCCGCGCAACGGCACTCTTCCGCTAATCGCGCTGGCGGGCGCTATCGATATGACCGCAAACGCGTTGTACGTGCTTGCGACCTACGCGGGGTATCTTTCCATCGCGGCCGTTTTAACGTCACTCTATCCCGCGAGCACGGTGCTTTTGGCGCGCGTCGTGCTCAAAGAACGCCTGCAGATCGTCCAGAAAATAGGCGTCGGCGCGGCACTCGCGGGCGTCGTCCTTATTGCGTTGCGAACGTAGGCAAGCCCCCGCGCCGGGCCAGGTGTCCAACCCCGCCGCACAAAACGGATACGAACGTCTGCTCCGGCCACAGCCTGCTTCGCATTGGGGTGTTTTATGCGCAAAGACTTTTTTTTCGCAACGTTCTCGGCGTTGGTCCTAGGTGTCTCGATTTGTGCTCCGGCCGTCGCCTTCGCCGACGACGCGCAAGCGCTTCTGGCTAAGCACGCGTCTTTTGTGGGTTGGAAGAGCGGCGACGCCGCGCTTTCCAGTTGGCAAGCTTCGGGTACTCGGACCGGCCGTGGGGCCACCGACGCCTTGCGCGAGGCGCGCAACGGCCTCGTATACCGCGATAGCATCTCTGCCGAAGGAGGTTCCCTGACCGACGATGTGGGCTTTACGGGCCGGGTCGTTTGGCATGCGGATTTAAACGGGTTCACAGCGACGCTTCTCGGATCCCCGGCACAAGTGGCCCTCGATCTGGATGTGGTTCGTGCCGAAGGAGCGGGCGCGCTGCGCGGCACGAGCGTGGTGGGGAGTGCCGCGGTGCGCGGCGTCTCAACCAGCATATTGCGTGCATCGATAGCCGGATCGGCTCCGATGGATATTTACGAAGATCCATCCACGGGGGCGTTTTTACGAGTCGTCGTGGCTCCAGCCGCCGCGGATAGCCACACCGTCGAAATTCTGAAGTACGCCGATATCGCCCCGGGCAAAAAAGCGATCGCGGCCTGGACCGTTGATGGCGCGCGTTACGAGTTGACGTCGATCGTCGTCACGCCGTCGATAGCCCTCTCCGACCTGGAACCTCCCGCCGCGAAAGCAACGTGGACGTACGGCGATGACGCCGTGCCGTTAACGCTCTTCCGGGACCCCGTCTCCCTAACTCCGCAAATTCGTGTCAATGCGTCGGTTAACGGGCACTCGGGGATATTCTTGGTCGGAACGGCTACGCCGGCCATCGTTTTATACGACCGGTTCGCCGCATCCGCCGGTGTCCAGAACCGAGGACAAAGCGATTTCTCGCCGTTTATCGGCAATCCTAACGACGCGGGCTATGCGACCGTACGATCGCTGCAGATCGGCAATTCGGTCCTGCACGATGTGATCGTGGAGAAGATCGTAGATCGGAGCGACTCGCGGATCGCGGGAGTCTTAGGTTATGATTTTTTCGCCGGCGCGATCGTGAGTGTCGATCTCGTTAAGGAAACGCTGCACGTCGGGGATCCAAACTCTACGAAGGTGGAGACCGCTCCTGGGGCGTTTTCGTTTCCGGTAGACTTGAGCGACGGAACTCCGGCCATCAGCATGCCGTTGCCCGAAGGCGGGTATGCGCGCCCCTCGTTCGATACCGACCTCGCCGGTTTTATCATTCTGTCTCAAGCTCTGCGAGATACCGGCAAGATCAAGGCCTCGGATCAAACCTTCGACGGCTCGGCGCAGCCCGAGGGGCAAGGCGGCGGCAGCGGCAACCTGGGATACTCGGCGACTCGAACCATCGGCTACACCGCATGGGACGGCGCGTCGACAAGCGGACCGTGCGTACTCGCATCAGAGCTGCATATCGGTCCTTACAAATATGAAAACCCACCACTGTGCTTTGGCGGGAGAAACGTCTTCGGTCAAGACAACGGATTGATCGGCCTCGATTTTCTCCGTCATTTTAACTGGACGTTCGACTATCCGGCTTCGCAAGTAGTGCTCGCACCGAACGGTCAATAATACTAAAAAGAGGGAGCGCGGCGAACCGCGCTCCCTCTTTTCATTGCCGAGTCCTCTCGGATTAGTAGGTCGAGCTAAACGGCGCCGATGTCGTAATATCGGCTTGGCCGCCGGCCCCGGTAATGGTTGGTTTCTCTTGCGCGTTCCCCGGCGGCCCCGATTCGAAGGCCGGGTAGTCGTAGGAGGCGCCGTAGACGCGGTATGTGTCGCCCGTGTTAATCGATGGCGTCGCTTTCGAGCCGGTTTGACATCCGCTGCCGCTGCACGGTCCCAGATTGTCGGGAAGCGTGAACGTAAGCGCACCGGTACCCTTGAGCGGGCCAATCGCGAAGTAGAGGCCGGTAACGCGGTCTACGAAATAGACCATGGTCTCCGTTATGCGTGGATCTGCGGGAACCGCGATCGTTCCGCTGCCTCCGCCGGCTCCGTCGGTGACGAAAGTCGGTGCCGGCAGCGGCGGAAGCGGCGTCGTGCTCGCGAGATTAGCACTAGCCGTGAAGGTTTGGGCAGCCGTGTTCGAGTTGCCGCCGCCCACCGAAACGGCTAACGTGTACGCGCCGGCGACCGGCGCGGCATTGAAGGTCGTGAACCCTTGCGAGTAGCCCGCGAAGAACGGCGGGAACGTCCCGTCGTTAAAGAACGGATACGCCGGCGGTCCTCCGACATAGCGCAAGTTTACTGCCGATGACCCACTGCCTGAATAGAAGGGCAGTGCGTACACGCTGGGGTTTCCCGGATATCTCGGCGAGCCGCTTGTCGTGAGGTTAAACGGGTCGAAACCATACGAGAAGACGCCGCCGCTCTGACCGAACGTGGTCGCTGGGTTCGCAACGTTCGGATTGGCATTTTGCGGAGCTCCGCTTAT
>DATBTN010000068.1 GCA_036559195.1 Candidatus Baltobacteraceae bacterium | reverse complement strand
GCCGAGAGCGCGTAGCCCGTTACGACGGCGATCGGCAGATTGTTCAGCAGATTGCACCCAAGGGAAACGACGGCGCCTACGAGCAGATTGCCGGCACTGGGAGCGAGCGTTTCGGCATGATGCAAAAAGCCGCGCGCGAGCGAGCGTACGCCGCTACGGTCGAGCGCGGCGACGATAACGAACAAGCCCGCAACGAGCGGAACGATCGACCACGAGATCCCACGCAGTAAGGATCGTCCGATCGAGCGGTCGACGAGCGCAACCGCGCAGCTCGAGAGAGCGCCTAGTGCGAACGTCGTTATCCCGATCGGCTTCCCGAGCGAAGCGGCCGCTACCAAGATGGCCGCGGAGACGAGCACGCAGATGAAGGCAACGCGACCCGCGCGCGACAGCGGCCGGATGACGCCTTCGTCAGTAAACCGCCCGCGCAACTGCTTGCGCGTCACGAGATACAGCATCGCAAACGTCATAACAATCGCGACGATCGAAGGCAGCCCGAAGGCGGCCAGCCACGGCCCGAGCCGTGGAAGATGGGCGTCGAACACCACCAGATTGGCCGGGTTGCTGATCGGCAACACGAAGGACGCCGCATTGGCTACGAAGGCGCAGATATAGAGGAACGGCAGCGGGTCGCCCTCGGTCCGCGCCAACGCCGCAAAAACCGCCGGCGTGAGCACCACCGCCGTGGCATCGTTCGAGAGCAGTGATGTGACGATGGCCCCCACGGCGTAGACCAGCACGAACAGCCGGGTACGCGATCCCCGCGCCGCGGCCAGAGCGCGCGTAGCGAGCCAATCGAACACGCCCTCGGCTCGGGCTAGCTCCGAGAGCGCCATCATGCCCACCAGAAATAGATAGACGTCGAACCCGCGCTCCACGGCTCCGGCCGCGGCGCCCAGCGGCAGTAGCGTTGACGCGAGCAGCGCGATCGCGCCCGCAACGGCCCAAACCCACTCGGCAATAGCCCGAGGGCGAATCAGAATCGCCACGAGCGCCGCAGCGCAAATGATCCACGTGACGATATGCGGCGCGGTCAACACCCGCACATCGTACCCGGTCGTCGCTGCCAAACCATTCCGGAAGAACGAGATCGAGGCCGCCATTCCACAGCCCGTCGCCCTTTCTCCACAATTCTTGTATATCCACAAACAGTAATTTGGTGATATAATGTGAGCTGTGGAAAGAGCTTCGAGGGGCCTTGGCCCGGGCAGCGGTAATGCGGGTTTCGGCGCTGAACCTAGCTCGAAAGTACTAGTACGCCCGAGGGTACGAGCATGCATAAACAACGGGGGAGTTTGGCATTCGCAGCGACAGCGTTGGCGCTGGCTTTGGGAGCGGGCGCGGCGAGCGCCGCGAGCGGCGATCCGGGGTTCGAGCTGGCGCAAATGATCGCGAACCAAGGCGGCTTCGGCAAGGCGACCGTGCTGCTCGGAAAACTGCCTGCCGAGGGTCTGGGCACGCTGCCGCTCCCTGCGGGCGCCACACTCGTTGGGAGCGTGGCGGGGCCGCCGTTGCCGGCGATGCTTCGCCGCTTTGGCGGCTCGAACAACGTGACGCTCTATTACCAGGTAGCGAGTTCGGCCGTCGCCCAGAACTATGCAAAGACGCTCGCGGCTGCCGGTTGGAAGAGCGCCGCGTTCCCCTCAGCCCGCATTGGCGGATTCGTCGACTCTAACGCGCCGGGCCGCGAGGCACGATACTGCGGTCCGGGCCATCGCAGCGTGGCGTTTCATCTTCCGCAAGGCTCGCCGGACGAACTCGTGATATCGGTCTCGACCGAGAACGACGCGACTTCGAGCTTTTTACCCTGTGCGTCCAAGAACGGTCTCGCGGGGATCGCGCAGCTCGCCGAGCAGTTTCGGGCCCCGCTTCCCCAGCTTCACGCACCGGCCGGCGCCGAAATGGAGGGCGCGATGCCGTTCGCTAGCCCGTTTCAAAGCTCGACCGCCTACCTAAAGACGGCGCTCGCGCCGGATGCGCTGCTGGCGGCCTTCGCCTCCGAATTTACAGCCGGAGGCTGGCTCGCGCAGCGAAAAGCAGCCGGTGACGGGATTGCGACCCAGAGTTTCACGCACAGCTCGGGCGGCAAAGTCGATTGGCGCGCCGCCCTCACGGTGGACCGGGGCGCTTCGCTCGACTATGCGTATATCATCGCGACCCCGGAGAATCGTTGAGTAGCTACATCCCTACCGATCCGACGATCGCCGAGTTCGCGGCGTATCTGCGCTTGGAGCGCGGCCAATCGCCGCGCACGAGCGAGGAATACGCTCGCGATATCGAGCTTTTCGGAGCGTTTCTCGAGCCCGGCCATCCCAGGACCGCGCCGTTTTATAAACTGAAAGACGCGAGCGTCTCCGACGTGCGGCGATTTGTGATGGACTTAATGGGACCGCGCAAATACACCGCCACCTCCGTACGGCGAAAAATTGCGGCGCTGCGTTCGTATTTCGCGCTGCAAAAGCGCGAGGGCCGGCGCGAAGAGAATCCTGCGACCGACGTTCCGCCTCCCAAAGCCGCCAAACGCCTGCCGCAGGTGCTGTCGGAGCCGGAGGTGACGCGACTGCTCAGAACGCGCGTCGCCGGTAAGACCGAGTTTCAGCGCTTGCGCGACATCGCAATCATGGAAGTCCTCTATGCCAGCGGCATTCGCCGCGCGGAACTCGTGGGCTTGAACCTCAGCGACGTCGATTTCGACCGGCGCGTCATGCGCGTGATCGGCAAGGGCAACAAGCAGCGCATGGTGTTTCTTAACCGGGCCGCCGCCGATGCGATCGCGACCTATCTCGGGGTTCGTCCGCGCACCGCGGACGAGGCGCTCTTCGTAAGCCGGCGCAAATCGCGGCTCTCGCACCGGCAGGCCTGGGTGGTGTTTCGCGAATTCGCGCAGCTCAGCGGCTTGCAGAAACACGTCACGCCGCACGTGATGCGCCATTCGTTTGCAACGCACTTGCTCGAAAACGGTGCGGACATCGTAACGATCAAGGAACTCTTGGGTCACGAGAGTCTTTCGACGACGCAGATCTACACCAACGTTTCGCTCGAGCATATGCGGCGCAGCTACGAAGAGGCGCATCCGCGCGATCGAAGCGACGAGCGCTAAGGGAATCGCCGACCGCGAATCCCGAATACCGTCGTTATGCGCAAGCCTTTGCTCCTTCTTCTCCTGCTCGCACTAGCCGCGTGCAGCAATCCCGTTCCGAGTTTCACCCATCTGGGCTCGATGGCGCCTGGCGGAAGCATCACCGTGCGCAACGCGCGGGGAGACATCAGCGCGTACGCGCCCGAGCGCGGAGCGCCTCGAGACGTCTACACGATCGAAGCCTTCACGAACGATTCGAGCGAGAAACCCGTCGTGCAGTCGCGCGGAAATCGGCTTGCGGTTCACATTCCCGGTCAAACCGGCAGCGTGCGCTATCTGGTGCGCGGGCCGCAAGGCGTGACGCTGAACCTTGCCACGCGCGCGGGTTCGATCAACGTCGCCGACGTTCCGGGCGTGGTCGATGCGACCACCGGCACGGGCGATATAAAAGTGCTGGTCTCCGGCTACGCCAACGCGTACGCCAAAACCGGCAACGTGACCGTCTTTTTCGGCAGCACGGATTGGCCGGGAACGCTTCACTTCGGGGCGGGAACGGGCAACGTCGAAGTCTGGATCAATGCGACGGCGAAACTCCACGTCCACCTGCATACCGACAACGGCAGCATCTTTACCGACTTTCCACTCAAGGGAACCTCGCACGGAACGAACGAGACGATCGACGGCTCGATCAACGGCGGTGCGAATCGCGGCGTCGATATCGAGATCCATTCGGGTGTCGTTCGGGTGCTGCAGCTCAAACCGCAAGTCTAAATCGGCCTTACGCTTCGCGAACGCTGATCTCGTAGACGGCGCTCAAAGCGAAGTTCTCGAAGCGATATTGGAGATGGCGCAGCACGCGGCAGCGCGTAACGCGCGCCGGACGAAAGACGGCGGCACACTCCCCGCCCGGCCGGCGAACGCTGCGATACACAACGCCGTCGACGGCGTTGCGGCGGTGAAGCTTGGCCGCATACGCGCTCGAATACGCATACGAGTCGGGATCGTACAATTTCGAGCGCGCGTTCGTGGGCCGAATATCGTCGAACGCGCCGGCCAGGGCCGCAACGTAAACGCGCATATCCAGGCGCTCGTTGGGTAACCCCGCATCGCGCAAGAAGCGCCCGCGGTGGTAGGCGGTTTCGGCGATGGCCGTCGGTTCGTCGCCGGCGGCATAGTAAACGCCGAAGCTCCCGTCGCTGAAACGACTGCGCTGCGTGTGGGTGAAGGCCGCCATGATCGCAGTCGTATGCGGTCCGGAGATGCGGTCCTCCGGCCGCACCGTCGAAAGCTCCCCGGCCGCATCGAGTACGCGCGGATTCGTCGCCGCCTCAAGCGCTACAATCACCTCGAGATCGGCGGCATCGGCCACCCCGTCGAAGAGGCCGGCGACCGGATAGCGCGAGGGAATGATGCGGTAAGAGGTCTTCCATTCGAGCTGGGTTACCAACCCCGCTCACCGTCGAGATAACGGCGTACGAGGTAGAGATCGGCGACCTTACCGCCTAACATCAACTCCAGCGGCGAGTTCCCGTTAAAGACGGGAGCGCTATTGGCACGACGAATCCACGCATCGGCGGCTTCGCGGCGAGGGAGCAAAACTTGGAGCGCCTTGTAGATGCCCAGCACGTAGGAAATACGTTCGAGCGTATCGGCCGACAGGCGCGCGCGGTCCGGCTCTTTGAGATAGGCGAAGTACGTCGAGCGAGCGACCCCAAGCACCCGTTGTCGCTCGTTCGACTTCAGATCCCAAAGCTCGGCGATGCGGGTGAACGTGCGGAGCGCGGGTCCGGAGGCGCGGGCGCCTTGGCGCAAAATGTTCGCTGGCGAGGAGATCGATTCGGGAATTGCAGTCATTTTCCGGATAAGCCTCTATCTTAGTATAGACTAAACAATCGATAAAGTCCATTTATGGATTCCAAGCGGGCAGAAAAAAGGATACGAACGTGAAAATTGCGGTGACGGGAGCCAACGGCACGATCGGTTCGCGCTTATGCGAAAGTCTCGGCGCGGAGCACGATCTGATTCGCATCGATCTGGCGGATGCCGACGTCAACGCGGACGTTCGCGATCTCGAGGCGATGGTCGCCGCCCTGCGCGGCTGCCAAGCGGTCATTCACCTCGCAGGCGTGGTCGCGGTCGACGCGGATTGGGCAAGCGTCTACGCGACCAACATCGGCGGAACGTATAACGTCTTCGAGGCGGCTCGCCGCAACGGGCTCGAGCGAATCGTCTTTGCGAGTTCGAATCATTGCGTGGGTATGAATGAAGTTCGCAACGCCCCGGCGATTTACGAGCCCGGATTCGGGCGCGTGGTCGGCACGACCGAGCCGTACCGTCCGGACGGGCTCTACGGCGTTTGGAAGGCTTTCGGCGAGACGCTCGGGCGCTACTACAGCGATGCCTTCGAGATTCAGGTTGCGTGCGTGCGGATCGGTTCGATCACCTCGCCGGACGATCCCAAACACGAGAGCGTACGCGAATCGAGCGGGTGGCTCGGCCTCACCGACGATCAGAAGTTCAAACGCTACGCCGCGACGTGGATGTCGCAGCGCGACTTCGCGGACCTCGTGCGCGCGATTCTCGCGCGGAACGTGCCGTATGCGGTCGTCTACGGCGTCGGCGACAACGCCACGCGGTTTTGGGATCTCGAACCCGGCCGCGCAATCTACGGATTTTGGCCTCAGGATGGGGTACGCTAAGTAGACGATGCTCGATCTTATGGAACCCCCGGAGCTCTTGGTGCCGCCGCGATTCCTGTGGCAGTACGGCTACGGAGACGAAGCTCGCTCGTACGACACGATCGCGTTGCGCGTCGAAGGCGCCGGCCCGCTGCTGCGAGAGCTCGCGATCGCCGACGTCAACAAGTATTTCAAACCTACCGGCCGGCGCGCGGCGGGGGTGGAGTTCGCCGGCGGCCGGCGCGTGATCAAGTGGAGCCCGAGCGCGATGCCGCCGCGGTTAAGCGCACCGTTCGTCCGCGTGGTGCTCACCGCGCACGCGTTGCGGCTCGAACCGCTGCAGGCCGCCGATCTCAATACGTTCGCCGCCGGGCTCGGGATCGGGTACCCCGACATCGATCACCACGGCCGCCGGTTTGGCGTAACCTTGGCGCACGTCGGGCGCGAGACGCCCATCGGCGAGGCGCGGGCAATCGGGAACGCGCTACGCGAGTATCTCGCGAGCAACCCGCTCACCGTCGAACTGAAGTGTCTGCAGCACCGCCGCTCCGTTCCGGGAGAACCCGAACGCTTCGAGATCGTGCGGCACTGGGATTTGGGAACGAGCCGCCGGGTCCTCAAACGCGATTAGCGGCTCATCGATTCCTTGGCTTTGATCAAACGAACCATCGCGTCGTTGTACGGCGTCGGCACGTTGGTGCGGCGGCCGGCCGCGCAGACGGCGCCGTTGATGTGATCGATCTCGCTCGGGTGACCCGACTCGAGATCGAAGGCCATCGAACTCTTCGAATCGGCTCCCACGGCGATGACCTCGGTAACGTACTGCCACGGATTGACGAACGGAAGGTTGATGCCCAGCGCCGCCGCAACGGTTGCGGCTTCTTCTGCCAGCGCTTCGCACAGCCGCGCCGCATTGGGATCCTTCGCGATCGCTCCGGACTCGCAATCGAGTAACGCGCTGACGGCATTGATCGCGGCGTTTGCGACGAGTTTGCCCCACAGATGCGGGCGAATATCGTAGGCGACCGACGCGCGCATCCCGCTCTCGCTCAAGAGCGATGCCACGTTTCGCGAGGTCGCCGGCGACGCGCCGCCGGAACCGATGATCGTACTGCCCTCTTCGGAACTGCGTACGCGGCCGGGCGCGAGCGTGAGCGACGATTCGGTGGTGATTCCGAGCACGACGGGCACGGCTCCGCCGAGCGCCGTTTTGATCGCGTCCTCGTTGCCAACGCCGTTCTGCAGTGAGACGATCGGCGTCGACGGGTTAAGTTCGCCTGCGAAGGGGCGCAGCGCACGCAGCGTGTCGACGGCTTTCACAAACAAAAAGATGATCGTCGATCCAAAGAGATCGCGCGGCCCTTGCGCGGTGTGCACCATTCGGGGCGGCGCTTCGTTGACCGAGAGGCCGCGCTGCCCGATCTCTTCGAGTCGTCCGGGGTTGCTGTCGAGCATCGTCACGTCGCACGTGGACGCGAGGTGGAAGCCGTAGAGCGTTCCCATCGCGCCAGCACCGATGATCCCGACACGGTGTTTACCTTGTTGCTCCATGATCGTCACCTTCGAGCCGCTAGAACTGGAGTTGGATGCCGAGGACCGTGCGGCGTTCGGGATGCGTGACGTCGCGCTGGCCGACGAAGAGTTTCGCAAACCGCGTGACGCTGAAGTTTCCGTAGAGGTCGATGGTGGGGCGCCGCAAATCGTACGCGCGCCCTTCAACGCCGACGCGGCCGCCGTTGTAGCCGCCGAGCACGCCGAAGCGCGAATAGAGGACGCCGCCGCCGACGTACGCGCCGCGGCCGATACCCCGACGCGCGGCGAAGTTGTACGACGTACGGGCGCCGATATCGTTGGCCCCAACCATGAAGCTCGTTGCGCCGCCCGGCAGCAAGATCAGATTCGCGTCCGTCTGCGGGCCGCGATCGCGGCCGAGCAGCGGATTCGTTCCGGCGACGCGCTGGCGGTCCAACTCGCTAAAGCGCAGCTGGATCGCATAGAGATTGTGCGCGATCTTTGCGAGGCCGGCTTTGGCGCGCGCGGCTCGCGCTTCGCGCTCTTGCGGGGTCGGCGGCACGGCCGTACCCGGCGGAATCGTCACGCTGCCGGGCGGGTAGGAGCCCGTCGGCACGGGAACCGGCGTGGCGCCGGCATCGACGCCGTAGACGTGGCTCGTTCCGCCCAGCGTCGAGAGCAGCGAGTTGGCTTTCTGAGTCGCCGCATCGAGTTGGGCCGCCGTGTCGCGCAATTGCGCCTGGGTTTGCGGATTGCCGGTCACGTTGCGCAAATCGCGCGTGAGGCCGGCAACCGTTTGCGTGAGGTCCGCGATATTCTGCGTCGTGTCCACGACGTTACGTTTGATCTTTGGATCCGTCGCCAGGCCGCGCAGCGAGTCCATCGATTGGTTGAGCGCGAGTGCCGTCGAGTTGAGCGAGGTCAACAGACGATCGACTTGATGTGAATTTCGGCCGACCGTACTATTGAGCGTCGCCGTGAGCTGATCGACGTTGCTGGAGGCCTGCCCCAAGCTGCTCTGCAGCGTGTCGGCGATCCCTTTGGCTTGCGCCGAGAGCGCGACGATGCTTTGATTCGCGGTTGCGGTGAGTTGATTCGCGTTATCGAGCGTCGTCTGCATCTTCGAAAGCAACTGCGGCTCGGTCGTCTGCAGCTCCGAAAGCATCGAGTCCAGCCGTTTGATCTCGCCTTGGCCCTCTTGCAGCAATTCGGCGACCGTCGCGCTGTCTTCTCCGTGCGGCTGTTGCGCGATCGGCATCACGCGCCGGTCGAGAACCGCGATCGGCTGCGGCTGCGGCGGGGGCGGCGGCACGATGATCAGGTTCGGCGAGCCCGTCAACGGGGCTTGAATCAGGAACCTCGAGGCTCGCGGAATATCGACGTCCTTATTTACCGCCAGCACCACGTCTACCGTGTTGTCGGGCAGCAGTTCGATCGAATCGACCGTGCCCACGCTTACGCCCGCGAAGTAGACGAGCGCTCCCGTCGGCAATCCCGCCGCCGAATTAAAATGAACCCCGACTTTATAGCCCGAGTGGCGCGTCCCAAAGTCCGTAATGACGTAGAACACCCCAAAGAGCGAGAGCAGGGCCAACAAGGCAAAGACACCGACCTGAGCTTGTTTCGACATACTTAAAAACGCCTATTCCCCGAAACCGCCATCGGGCCTCGCAATTGGGCTCCCCACATGCGCAAAGCGCCGGTTAAACCAATCATAAGGGGATGGGTCCCACTTCGCTGCCTTGCAAGAATTGCTGAACGATGGGGTTCATCGATTCTTTGACTTCCTCGACGGTGCCGTAGGCGATGATCGCCCCCTCGAAGAGCATGGCGACGTAGTCGGCCATCATGTAAATCGACTGCAGGTCGTGCGAGATGACGACGGCGGTGGCGTTAAGCTTTTGACGCAGCCGCTTGATCGTGTCGGTGAGCAGGTGCGTGACGATCGGATCTAGTCCCGTCGTCGGCTCGTCGTAGAGCACGACGTCGGGATTGGTGACCACCGCCCGCGCGAATCCGGCGCGCTTGAGCATGCCGCCCGATAGTTCGCTTGGAAGGTTGTCGTAGGTATGCGAGAGACCGACGCTGTCGAGCGTCGCTAACGCAATTTCCTTGATCTCCTTCTCCGGGAGGGAGCTGTGCTCGCGCAGCGGGAGCGCGATGTTGTCGCCGATCGTCATGCTGTCGAAGAGCGCCGCGAACTGAAACGCGAAGCCGATTTTGCTTCGCATCTCGATTAACTCGCTCTCGGGCATGTGACAGATATCTTTATCGCGGACGTAGACGTGTCCCACGTCGGGTTTTCGCAGCCCGTCGAGCAGCCGCAGGATCGTCGATTTACCGGCTCCGGAGAGCCCGATAATACAGGTGATCGCGCCCTCAACGATGTCGAGCGAGCAGTTCTGCAGCACGACGCGGTCGCCGTAGCGCAGGGTGACGTCGTCGAGCCGGGCGATCAAATTCGGCACTAACCGCCCCCAAAAAGCAGATACGAAAGAATGAAGTTCGAGATGAAAATCAAGATGATCGACGTAACGACGGCGCCCGTGGTCGACTTGCCGACGCCGGCGGCACCGCCGCGCGTGCTCAAACCTTGATAGCTGCCGACCATCGCGATAATCACGGCGAAGATCACCGCTTTAAACAGTCCTTTGACAAAATCGGGGAAACCGATCGTCTGGCGTACGGAGCTGAGAAATTCACCGTAGCCGATGTGCGCGTACGTTTGCGCGATCCACATTCCGCCGACGATCGAGACGACGTCGGCAAAGATCGTGAGCAGCGGAAGCATGATGATGAGCGCCAACAAACGGGGCACGACCAGAAAGCGCGCCGGCGCGAGACCCAGCGACTGCAGCGCCTCGACCTGTTCGGTGACCACCATCGAGCCGATCTCCGCCGCGATCGCCGCACCAACCCGTCCGGCTACGACGACTGCCGAGAGCATCGGGCCGAGTTCGCGCGCCGACGTATAGGCGACGGCTCCGCCGACGATATTTCCAACGCCGTATTGAACGGCTTGCTGTGCCGATTCGAGCGAAAAGACCATCCCCGTAAAGAGTGAGGTCAGCAGCACGATCACGAGCGAGAGCAGACCCAACTGGTAACACTGATTCATCGTTTCGCCGAGCCGAATGCGCAACGTCGCGATGAAACCGATCGTCTCGCCGCCTAATTGGGTGATCCCGCCCGCGTATTCGAAGAGATTGGTCGTCGCCTTGCCGACGTCTTCAAGTACTTTCACGGTGCCATCCGCTCGAGATCCTCCAGCACTTGGCGCGTCGCTTCGATACGGCGCACGGCGACTGCGCGTTCGGCGCTCAAGTTGAAATGGACCTGATCGACGTGCTCGATGCGCTTGTCGACCGATCGCAACTGCGTGCGGGCCTCTTTTTCGAAGCCGCTGAAATAGGCTCGCACGGCGCTCAAGTAATCCGCGCGTTCGCGCGCGTTCACCTCGCCCGAGGCGATCATCGACTCGATCCGCGCCTGAGCGCTCTTGAGCTTCTTCTCCGTGACGTAAAACTCGCCGACGTGCGCCACCAGCGCGCGGAAACCGTCGCTATCGTGCATTCGCCGGCACGGGATAGCCGTAGGGTTCGACGACCGCCCGCTGCATCGCGAGCAGCGTTTCGATGCCGCCCTGCGCGAGCGAGAGCAAACGGTCGAGTTCGGTTCGTGAAAACGGGGCGGCCTCGGCGGTGCCTTGAATCTCGACGAACGTACCGGCATCGGTCATAAAGACGTTCATATCCGTTTCGGCCTTGCTATCCTCTTCATACGCGAGATCGAGGATCGGATAGCCGTGCACGATCCCGACGCTGGTGGCGGCGATCTGTCCGAGCAGCGGCCAAGCGCGGCCGTTCTTCGGGTCGTGCGATTTGAGCAGCGCCAACGTCAACGCGACCCAGGCTCCGGTAACCGCTGCCGTGCGCGTGCCGCCGTCGGCCTGCAACACGTCGCAGTCGAGCCAGATGGAACGCTCGCCGAGCTTGGCCATATCGGTTACGGCACGCAGCGCCCGGCCGATCACGCGTTGGATTTCGTGCGTGCGGCCACCGAGTTTGCCTTTGGACGCTTCGCGCTGCGTTCGCTCCTGCGTGGCGCGCGGAAGCATCGAATATTCGGCCGTCACCCAACCCGTTCCACGTCCCCTCATCCAGGGCGGAACTTTCTCGTCGACGCTCGCGGCGCAGAGCACGCGCGTGTTGCCGACGGTAATGAGCGCGCTGCCTTCGGCATATTTAAGAAAATTCGGCTCGATGGTCACCGGCCGCAATTCGTCGGGCTTTCGCCCGTCAAAACGATTCATGGATTCCTTACTCGACGGTGACGGTCTTGGCCAGATTGCGCGGTTGGTCGACATCCTTGCCTTCGATATCGGCGATATGGTAGGCCAGCAGCTGGAGCGGCACGATGTTGACGATCGGGGAGAGCAGTTCGTCGACCTTCGGCACCCAGAAGACGTGGTCGGCGATCGCTTTAGCTTCTTCGTCACCGTGATTGGCCACCACGATGATCTGCGCTTCGCGAGCCTTCGACTCGGCGAGATTCGAAAGAATCTTCTCGCGCACCCGACCGTCGGTCATGACGCCGATGACGGGCACGCTCGAGTCGAGCAGCGCGATCGGCCCGTGCTTCATCTCGCCGGCGGCGTAGCCCTCGGCGTGAATGTACGAGATCTCCTTGAGTTTAAGCGCGCCCTCAAGCGCGGTTGGAAAGTTGATGTAACGCCCGATGAACAACACCGATCGGCTCTTGCGAATGATTTTGGCGACCCGTTTGATATCGTCGCTCGTGTTGAGAACGACGTCGATCGCCGCCGGCAGCAGCTTCGTGTTGTCGGCGATCTCACGCAGCCGCTCGAGCGGAGCGCTCCCGCGCAGTCGCGCGAGATAGAGGGCGAAGAGCGTCATCGCCGTCACTTGGCTGAGGTAGGTTTTGGTCGCGGCGACGCCGATCTCCGGGCCGCCGCGCGTGAAGAGCGTTCCGTCGGCGACACGCGTGAGATGCGAGCCGAGCACGTTGCAGATCCCGAGCACGGCCGAACCCGACTGCTTGGCGATCTTCACGGCCTCGATCGTATCGGCGGTCTCGCCGGATTGCGACATCGCGATCGTCAGCGCGGTCGAATCGATCACCGGATCGCCGTAACGAAACTCGCTGGCCAGCTCCATCTCAACGGGAAGATGCACGAGCGAGCGCAGGAGGTATTGCCCCACGAGCCCGGCGTGATATGCCGTCCCGCATCCGGTAATGGCGATTTTAGATATCGCCGTCAATTGCTTCTCGTCGATTCCGACTTCGGCGGCGAGCCGCACGTCGTTGCTTTCGTCAATGCGCCCGGCGAGCGTCTCCTTGATCACATTGGGCTGCTCGAAGATCTCCTTGAGCATGAAGTGTTTGAAACCGCTCTTCTCGGCGGAGCTCGCATCCCACATCACTTGCACGACGTCGCGGTGGACTGGGTTGCCGTCGTAGTCCGTCAGGCGCCAGCCGTCGCGGCCGACGACGACCATCTCGCCCTCTTGAAGAATGATCTGCTTGCGCGTATATTGCAGGATCGCCGGCGTGTCCGAGGCGACGAAGATCTCGCCATCGGCGATACCGACGACGAGCGGACTGGCTCCATTGCGGGCAAAGATCAGGTGGTCGGGATCGTCCGAACTGATCACGCCGAGCGCGTACGCGCCGCGAACGTCGCGCAGCGTCGCGCGCACGGCCTCCTCGAGGCTGCCGGCGTAGTGCATCTCGATGAGATGCGCGATCACTTCGGTATCCGTTTCACTCTTGAACGTATGACCGAGTTCGATCAACCGCTTGCGAAGCGAGCCGTAATTCTCGATGATGCCGTTGTGAACGACCGCGATCTTGCCCGTGCAATCCGCGTGGGGATGGGCGTTTGCATCCGACGGGCGCCCGTGCGTTGCCCAACGCGTATGTCCGACGCCTACCTTGCCCGAGAGACGCTCGCCGTTACGCAGCCGCTCGGTCAATCGCGCGAGCTTGCCTTCGGCTTTGCTCCCGGTCAGCGCGCCGTCGCAGTCGATAACGGCGATGCCCGCGCTATCGTACCCACGGTACTCCAGGCGCGCCAGCGCGTCCAGAATAATCGGAACGCTGTCGCGCTCGCCGATGTACCCTACGATCCCGCACATAGCGCTGCTATTTAATGCCTTCGCGGGTGCGATGGAACTGGATCCTGCCGTCGGCGATTTCGTTGAGCGCCGTCGAGACGGGCTTGTTGAGGTTCACGTGCTCCGTGAGCGCCAAGTCGGGATGGTTGTTCAGCTGTTTGGCGCGCTTGGTCGCTACGTTGACCAGGCTGAATTTCGAGTCGACCTTGGTCATGAGAACGTCGAGATCGCCGAATACCGAGATCTTGCTTTTAGCCATTATGATTCTTCCAAATTCCTTATTGAGTCGTCGCTGAAGCGATGGATGCGAAAGCGTTCCGCCTGCAGGATCGCCTGCATGTCCCGAACCGCATCCTCGGAACGGCGCTCTTCGTTGATGACGATGTAGTCGAAGTCGCGAATCGACTTGACTTCACGATGGGCAATCTCCAGACGCCCGGCAATCTCTTCGTTCGTCTCGGTTCGCCGTGCGAGCAACCGTGCCCGTAAGTGCGAGAACCGGTCCGGCAGCAAGAAGATCAGCACGGCGTCCGGGAAGGTTTTCTTGATCGAGAGGGCACCGTTGACTTCGGGCTTCATGATGAGATCGTAGCCTTCGGTCAGCGTCCGCTCGACGAAATCGCGCGGCGTGCCGTAGAGGTTGTCGTTGTATTCGCGCCACTCGAGAAAGCCGTCGGCGCCCCGTCGCCGCTCGAACTCGTCCCGCGGGAGAAAGAAGTAATGCTCGCCTTCCCGCTCGCCCGGCCGCGGATCGCGCGTCGTCGCCGAGACGGAGTACCGCAGCCGCGGCATGCGAGCGCGCAATGCATCGACCAGGGTGTCTTTACCGGCCCCCGACGGGCCCGACACAACGAAGAGCAGACCCGGGCCGAACACGTACGAAACTCTCCAGACGACGGCAAAGCATCATCTGTTCAGAACATATCGGGGCCGTACCTTTACTCGCCCGCCTCCAGGATGTCCGCCGGGCGACCCAAACCTAACGAGCATGCCCCTCTCGCTCGCATCGATCCTGGCCGAATCGGCATTGCGCCACGCCGATCGTACCGCCGTTGTTCTGGGCGCCGGGCGCTTGACCTACGCCCAACTCTGGGAGCAGGCACGGCGCTACGCGGCCGTCTTTCGCGATCGGGGCGTGAACGCGGGCGACCGAGTCGCGCTCATGATCCCCAACCTGCCCGATTTTCCGCGCGCGTATTACGGCGCTCTGGCCATCGGCGCGGTCGTGGTCCCGGTCCACTCGCTCCTGCGGGCGAGCGAGGTGGAGTACGTCCTGCGCGACAGCGGGGCGAAACTCTTCGTCGGAGCGGCGATGCTTCCCGAGGGGCTGGCCGGAGCGGCCCTGGCCGGCGTCGATGCCGTAAGCCTGCTGGATGGTCCGCCGTTTGCGCCCGAGCCGAGTTTCCCCGGAACGCCCCGCCTCGAGAAGTTGGCAGAGTCGGCGGCCCCGATGGGCGGCCTGGTGGAACGCGAGCCCTCCGACGATGCGGTGATTCTGTACACCAGCGGCACCACCGGAGCGCCCAAGGGCGCCCTGTTGAGCCAATTCAATATGGTGATGAACGCCCAAGTCAGCGCCTTCGATCTCTTCGCGGTGCAGCCGGAGGACGTCATGCTCGGGTGCCTGCCGCTCTTTCACTCCTTCGGGCAAACCTGCGTGATGAACACGGCGTTCCGAATCGGCGCGAGCGTCGTCCTCATGCCGCGCTTCGACGGTGCGGCCGCCCTCGATCTGCTCGTTCGCGAAAACGTCACGCTCTTTAGCGGCGTCCCCACGATGTACCTCGCCCTGCTGGAGGCCGCGAAAAAAGACCCCCGCCGGCCCGCGCTGCGGGCGTGTTCGTCGGGAGGCTCCGCGCTTCCACTCGCCATCCTCGAGCGCTTCGAGGCCGAGTTCGGCGCGCCGATCTACGAGGGGTACGGACTCTCCGAGACTTCACCCGTCGCCTCTTTTAACCAGCAAGCATTCGGCCGCAAGGCCGGGACCGTGGGCTGCGCAATCTGGGGCGTCGATCTGCGAATCGCCGACGCCGAGATCGAAAACCGCATCGAGTTCGTCGCAACCGGTGAGATCGGGGAAGTCGTCATCCGCGGCCACAACGTTTTTAAGGGCTACCTGAACCGGCCCGAAGCGACCGCCGCGGTGATGGTCGAGGGCTGGTTTCGCAGCGGCGACCTCGGCACGCAAGACGCCGACGGCTTCGTCTCGATCGTCGACCGCAAAAAAGACATGGTGCTGCGCGGCGGTTACAACGTTTATCCGCGTGAGGTTGAAGACGTGCTCGTTCGGCATCCGGCGATCGCGCAAGTCGCGGTGATCGGCATCCCCGATCCGGTTCACGGAGAAGAGATCGTCGCCGTCATCGTGCTCGGTTCCGAAACGCCGGCTCCCGCCGCCGCAGACCTGATCGCATGGTCGAAAGAACGGCTCGCGCGCTACAAGTATCCGCGACGCGTCGAATTCGTCGAAGCGTTTCCGCTCGGACCGAGCGGGAAAGTGCTAAAACGCGAACTCGTCGCCCGCTTTAGCTAGACCACGACCGTGCAGACGTCGGTCTTGATCGCATCGCGGGCGGCGGGATCCGCCGGCATGCCCTTCGGGCGAAAATAGCTCGCGGTGATCGCCATGTTGCCCGTCACGGTGAATCCGATCTCGAGCAGCCCCGGCGTTTTTCCGCCGATCGTAAAGCGCTGGAGGCCCGCCTCACCGGGACAATCCGGAAACGGCACGGCCTGCACGAATTTCGCATTCCGGTCGGTAAGAATGGTGTCGGTCGTCAGCGTCGACGCGTAGTCTTTGATTCCGCCTGAATACGGCTTCTTCTTTAGCGTAAAACGTGCGCCGCCGTTAGCGAACGTCGAGCCGGAACTTCCGGCAAGCGCGGTCCAGCCGTCGGGATGGGCCGATGGCGTTGCGCCGCCGCCGGAGCAACCGGCCAGCAGAAAGAGGCCGAACGTGACGATCGCCAGATATCGCATGGTGAACTCATACCCAAACGCGAAGGGACTGCCACCGTGTATACCGACTGGCTCCTGATCTATCGAGCGGCGCGCGACCTGGGCGAGCGCCTGCGCGGTGCGCGCGTTCGCGATGTCGGCGGGCTCGCCGACGGCCGCCTTGCGCTCGCGCTCTGGCATCGGGGTACGACGACGCTGCTCTGTATCGATTCGTTTGCGCCGACGCCGGTCGTGACGCTCGAGGATGGCGAACTGCCGATCGCCGACGAGCCCGGATTCGTGCGGGCCGCCGGCGCGGCTTTGCGCGCGAGCGTCCTGCAAGCCGTGCGCTCGCGCAAAGGCGACCGGCTCTTGCGCCTCGAGTTCGGTACGCGTTCGCGATTCGGCGTCGAAAGCGGCTACGCACTGGTCTGCGAACTCGTCCCGCGCTTCGGCAACGTCGTTCTGCTCAAGGATCAAACCGTGGTTGCGGCCGCCAAAGAATTTTCACTCGCCGAGAACGGCACGCGCGCGGTCGAAACCGGCCAAACCTATCAACCGCCGCCGCTCGACGGCACGCGGTACGTACCGAAACTGCTGATGGACGGCTACGGGCCCGAGCGCGGAGCGGCCATCGTCGACGCGCTGCTGCGCGACGACGCGGCGCGCGAACCGCTCTACGTCTACCGCCGCGACGGTGCGCTCGTGCAAGCGCATCTCGCGGCGCTGCCGCAATTCGCCGAACTCACTCTGGAACGGGCCGGCGATATCTTTGCGATCTTCGGCGAAGATCGCAGCGCTCACACGCATGCCGACCAGAGCGATCGGCTCGCGAAGCGGCGGCGCGATTTGGAACGAACGCTGGCCGACCGCGAACGCAAACTGCGCTCGGAGCTGGCGCAGATCGCCGGCATGCTGCGCGCGGCGGGGGAGCGCGGAAGCTTGCGCGAGCGCGGCGACGCGATTTACGCGACCCTGCACGAACTCGACGGCCTCGATCGGACCACGGCGAAGGAGCGGGCGACGGCGTTCTTCGCCAAATATAAAAAACTCGGATCGACCGCGGAGCATCTCGCCGCGCGGCGCGCCGATCTCGAATCGGGCCTTGAGGATATCGGGCATTTGCGCTGGGAACTCGAGCGCGCCGCCGAGGGCGAGATCGGCGACGTCGCCGAGGCCATCGCGGGGCTCGACGCACATCGGGGGAAGCCGCGCGTTCGAAACGCGGGGCGCAAACGCAAACCGCTGCAGTATGCGACCGCGAGCGGCTCGCGAATTTTCGTTGGACGCACGCCGGTCGAAAATGCGGACCTCACGTTTCGCGTCGCGCGCCCGAACGATCTGTGGTTTCACGTACAGAACCAGCCGGGAGCGCACGTCATCCTGCAGCGCGACGAACGCGGGGAACCTGCGGATCCCGACATCGTAGCGGCCGCCTCGCTTGCGGCGCTCCACTCCAAAGCAAAGACGAGCCCCAAGGTCACCGTCGACTTCACGCTGCGAAAGTTCGTGCGCAAGCGTCCGTCGGCGGCCCCGGGGCTCGTCTTTTACACCCATTCGCGTTCGCTCTTCGTCGAGCCGCGCGAGATCGGCGTTACCCTACTTCGGTAGGCGCGCCTCGCACGCGGCCCAATCGAGATTTGCGTAGAACGCTTCGATGTATTTGCCGCGCTCGGACGGCTTGAAGTCCTTGATGAACGCGTGCTCCCAGCAATCCATGACGACGATCGGCACGAACGTCGCGATGTTGCCGTCCTGGTGCAGCTCGATCCAATGATTGCTCACTTGACCGCTGGCCGGATCGAAGAACGCGATCGCCCAGCCGACACCGCGCATGCCGCCCACGGCGAAGAAATCTTTCTTCCAGCTTTCGAAATCTCCGTAGCTCTCGCCGATCGCATTGTAGAGCGAGCCGGACTTGGGATCGCCCGCCGGCTTTTTGGTGAGATTATCGAAGTAGAGTTCGTGCAAACGCATGCCGTTGAACTCCCAACCCATGCGGCGCACGAGCTCCGCGAATTTCGGATTCGAGCCTTGACCCTCGCCGCTCTTGCGAATCGCGCCCGTCTGCTCGATCAGCAGATTCGTGTTCTTAACGTAGCCCTCGTAGAGGCCGAAGTGCATCTCGAGCGTTGCATCGGAGATGCCCCCCTGCAAACCGGAAAGATCCCATTTTTTTGGCGTATACGACTTCATCGGTGACTTAAAACCCCTCGTTCTAGAAACGACAGATGTGCGTTTCTGCTGTACCCGAGCCTGCCGGTCCCCAAACGATACCGGCCGGCGCCCGCTTGCCAGTTCTTTGTCTTTAGCGCGGGGTCAGTAAAATCTTGCCGACGTGCGCGCTCGATTCCATTCGCCGATGTGCGTCGCCCGCGTGCTCGAAGGTAAACGTCGCGTCGACCAGCGGTTTGATCGGATCGCGTTTGGGAAGCAGCGGCCAGACGCGCTCGCGCAGCGCCTTGGCGATCGCGCCTTTCTGCTCGGTCGTTCGCGGGCGCAGCGACGATCCCATAATGGACGCGCGCCGCCCCATCAGCTTGGCGAGATTCAATTCGGTCTGGGCGCCGCCCATGGTCGCAATGCAGACGATCCGACCGTCGAGCGCGAGCACTTCGAGGTCGCGCGGAATGTAGTCGCCTCCGACGATATCGAGCACCACGTTGGCTCCGAGCCCGTCGGTAAAACGCCGGCCTTCTTCTACGAAGTCCGCCCGGTTGTAGTCGATCGCGTAATCGGCGCCGATCTGGCGCGCGGCGATGCACTTCTCGTCGCTTCCGACCGTCACGATGACGCGCGCGCCGAAAGCTTTCGCGAACATGACGGCGGTCGATCCGATGCCGCTCGTACCGCCGTGAATGAGCACGGTTTCGCCGCGCCGCAGCCGCGCCCGCGTAAAGAGGTTGTCGTACACGGTGAACGCGTTCTCGGGAAGCGTGGCCGACTCGAGCGTGCTCCAATGCTTGGGAACGATCAACGCCTGCGCCGCCGGAACGATAGCGTACTCGGCGTAGCCCCCGCCGTTGACGAGCGCGCAGACGCGGTCGCCCACGTGCCAGCCGCGCACGCCCTCACCGACCGCCGCGACCGTTCCGGCCACTTCCAGGCCGGGAATATCCGAATGACCGGGAGGCGGCGGATACAAGCCCTTTCGCTGGATAACGTCGGCGCGCGAAACGCCGGCGGCTTCAACCGCAACGAGCAGTTCGCCGTTGCCGGGACCGGGCGTCGGGCGTTCCAC
>DATBTN010000067.1 GCA_036559195.1 Candidatus Baltobacteraceae bacterium | reverse complement strand
ATCCGGTCTTCATCCGAGGGACCGCCGGTAGGTTCCAATCGATGGGGTCGCTTCGGCGACGCCTTTTTTTTGTTTAAAAAATCGGGGTCCCACCCGCGAAGTCAGGGGTGGGGGCGCGCACGGCCGATTCCGACGCAACGTGTCGGAAGCGGACCGGAGTGCCGGAGATTGCGCGAAGTGCAATCTCAGTTAAAAAATCGGGGTCCCACCCGCGAAGTCAGGGGTGGGGGCGCGCAGGGCCGATTCCGACGCAACGTGTCGGAAGCGGACCGGAGTGCCGGAGATTGCGCGAAGTGCAATCTCAGTTAAAAGGAGAGACTCATAGCTCGACCGCTGCGTATAAACGACCAGATTAGGATTCGCCAGGTTCGCGTCATCGACGAGGACGGGGCACAGCTCGGAATTATGCTGACCGAGGATGCTCAGGCTCGCGCGCGAGTCTCCGGTCTCGATCTGATCGAAGTCTCGCCCACGGCGCAACCGCCGGTGTGCAAAATAGGCGACTACGGCCGCCTCAAATACGAACAGCAGAAGAAAGACAAAGATACCCGCAAGAAGCAGAAAAACTTCGAACTCAAAGAAGTGAAGCTGCGGCCTAAAATCGAGACTCACGACTACGAGACCAAGGCCCGCATGGCCGAACGTCTGCTGCAGGACGGCAGCAAAGTTAAAGTCACGATCATGTTTCGCGGGCGCGAGATTACCTACACGGCCTTCGGCCGTCGGCTGCTCGACCGGATGGCGGTGGATATGACACCGATCGCGATCGTCGAGCGCGAACCGAAACTCGAAGGCAAGAATATGTTTATGATTTTGGCACCGCGCGCGGTGCCAACCGGACCGCCGAAGTTCCTCTCAGCGCACGATAAGCACGACCACGCCCACGAGGTCGAGCCCGAGCACGAGACGGACGAGGATCGCGAGCCGGAACACGACGCGGACGTCAAGACAGAGGAGCCTACCAGTGCCTAAAATTCGTACCCACCGGGGAACCGCCAAGCGCGTGAAGGTCAGCGCGAACGGCAAAGTGATGCATCGCCACCAGTTCAGCGGTTGCGGTCACATCATGAGCAAACGGACGCGCAAGCGCAAACGCAATTTCCGCAAGGATCAACCGGTGTTCAAGGGCGATCTCAAGCGCCTCGCGCCGACGATTCCGTACTTGGTGTAAGGGAGGCTTCTAAACAATGGCTCGTATCAAACGTGGCGTTCACGGCCTCAAACACCGCCGCAAGGTAATGAAGCTCGTCAAGGGCTTCCGCGCCGCGCGCCGTCGCAACTATCGCGTTGCGAACGAAGCGCTGCTGCACTCACTCTCCTATGCGTTCCGCGATCGCCGCGTCCGCAAGCGCGATTTTCGCTCGCTGTGGATCAGCCGCATCAACGCGGCCGCCCGCAAGGAGGGCCTCTCGTATTCGGTGCTGATGAACGGCTTGAAGAAGTCGGGCGTCACGCTCAATCGCAAGGCACTGGCCGAACTCGCCGTCTCCGACACCAAGGCATTCGGCTCGCTCCTGAGCGTCGCAAAAAAAGCGGTCGGCAAGTAACGTCCTTCGACATGGTCGTCCTTCGACAAGCTCAGGATGACAACGTCGAGGGGGGGGGCAAGCGGGCATTTGGTGCGTGTGATGGGGTGCGATTCGGGGAATACTGTGGACATGAGAATGCTGATGTCGACACAATTCGTAGCGTTTCTCGAACTCTGTCTCACGGGTGGTCCAGCGAATACATAGGCCCCTCGTCTTGCAACTCAAAAACCTGCGGCGCCCTCGATGGATGCCGCAGGTTTTTTTTGCAGCGTACGCTCCGGTCGTCCAACCGGGAAGCGAGCGCTGCGTGAAACTCATGCGCCGGGTGGTGATATATTTATTATGAGACTCATTTCAAAAGTCACTATCGTTTCCACCCTCGCACTCGCCATAGCAAGCGCTCCGGCGCTGGCGCGCGCCGCCTCACTTTCGCCGGCAGATGCGGCGTATTTACAGACCGCGATTCAAACGCAGCTAGGCCGCTACGCGATCGGGTCGATCGGCGCACATAAGGCGACGACCGGTGCCCTTAGAGCCGTGGGGCAAGCGATGGCCGCCGATGCGAACGCCGACAATCGCGCGCTGAGGCAAGTCGCCAAGGCTAACGGCGTCGCCCCGCCGACGAAGCCGACGCTCGTGGCCAGGTATCATTACTCGCAGATCTCTTCCGAAAACGGCAGGACCTTCGATCGCAGTTTCGTGCGAGCGGTAGTAATCGACGACCGTGAGGCGCTCGATGCCAATATGCACGAGGTGAAATCGGGCCGCAATCCGCAGTTGCAGTCGATCGCCAAAAAGAATATCCACGCCCTGAAGTCCGAAATCGGCCGGGTCCAAAAGTATACGTCGTAGCCCGCGTCCGGGGCGAGGGGCCGGCTTACCCTCGCACCGAACCCCTAGGCCATGCGGAGATGGTTCGGCTCCATACTAGCGCTGAGTTTGCTATCGGCCTTCCCGATCGTCGCGCAGGCCGCCGTAGTGCGCGTCTTTACCGCGGATCAGACCCGCGCGGTCGACCGTATCGCGAATGCGGAGATTTCGAGCAACCGGACCCCGGGTCTCGGGATCGGAATCGTTGAGGACGGCCGACTCGTCTACGCGCACGGCTTCGGCGTATCGAACATCGCCAAGCGCGTCCGCGCGGGCGCCGCGACCGAGTTTTTCGCGGGATCGATCAGCAAGCAGTTCACGGCTGCAGCCGTCCTGCTCTTAGCGCAAAACAAAAAGCTCTCGCTCGACGATCGCGTCACGAAATACGTGCCGGAACTCACCGTCGCCGGTAACGCAACGCTCAAGGAGCTGCTGCAGCAAACCTCCGGTCTGCCCGATTACACGCACGCGCCCGGCATCACCGGGGATCTGACCCGTCCGATTAAGTTCGATGCGTTGATCAAAGCGGTCGATACGATGAAACCGTCGTTCGATCCGGGCACCAAATTCGAATACAACAACTTCAACTACATGGTCGCGGCGCTCGTCGTCTCGCGCGTGAGCGGCGTCCCGTATTCGGTCTACCTGCAGACGAAGATCTTCGAACCGCTGCTGATGTCATCCACGTTCGTCGCCGGCGATCAGGGCATTTCGCCGGCCCACGCGGTAGGCTACACGCGCGTCAACGGGCGTTTCGTTCCGGTAAAACCCTGGAATCCAACCTGGCTTTTTGGAGCCGGCAGCCTGGTAACCAACGTCTTCGATCTCTCGAAATGGGATATCGGCATGCCGCTCTTGCTCAACGTCGATAGCGTCTCGGCTCTGTGGACGCCCAGCGGCGCGCCCGGCGCGATGGCGTACGGCATGGGGTGGGTCATCGACCAGCGCGGCGGCCATCGGTATATCTGGCACAATGGCGAGATCGCCGGGTATCACGCGATGAACGCGCTGCTTCCCGACGAGCACATCGCGGTGATCGTTTTGGCCAACTGCGACGGATTCGGCAGCGACAGCACCGTTGCGCCTGAGAAAGTGGCCAGCGATATTCTCGACGTCGTCGCCCCGCTGCCGCCGGCGCACGTCGATAGCGTGGTCGTCGAACGCGCGAAAGATTGGCTGGTCAAACTGGCCGCGGTTAACATCGATCGCACGCAGCTCACGCAAAAATTCAACGAGTATCTAACCGACGATCTCGTTGCGAAGACGAATGTAAAAGCGCTCGGGAAGCTCCTCTCGATAACGCCGACCTCGAGCTATCAACAGGGCGGCGATACCGTGTACGTGTTTCTCACGCACTTCGAAGGCGGAACGTACGACTACGACTTCACGCTCACGCCCGATGGAAAGATCGACGGCCTCCTCTTGCGATCGAGGCCCAAAACCTAAAAAGCGGTCCGGAGTTTTTAATCGTCGCCGTTGGCGATTCGCCGGCCCGTCGCCTCGATAATTTTGCCGAGCATGCTGACCGCTTCGGCGCGCGTCGCATTGCTGAACATATACTTGAGCTTCTCGTCGGAGTCTTCAACGATGAGCACCGCCGATTTGCCGGATCGAATCGCCGCCACGAGCCGCGTGAGGTAGGCCTCGTCCTCGGCCGCCAGTCGTGAGGGCGCCGACGCGTCCGCGTCTTCGTTACGCAATAAGTGTTTCAGAACCGCGTTGATGTCGCTAGGAGTCTCCACGCGTGCCTCCCCAGTGCCGCTTCCATGCCAAGAATCGCCCAGGCAGATAAAACTGCCGTGGCGCTCCGTAAAGTACGTTATCGGATGATTCGCCGAATTTATTGATGGCGCTTCCGAGCAAGCCATAGCAGGGCTGCGGCGGTCTTGAGGTCGCAGATCGTGCCGTCGCCAAGCATCGCAAGCGCTTGCGGGAGTCCGAACGCCTGCAAATCGATCCGTTCGTCCTCGTCGGGAGCGGCGTTGCCCGCCTCCAGCCCCTCCGCGACGAAGAGGTGAAGCAGTTCGGTGCAAAACCCCGGCGTCGGGTAGAGACCGAACATCGGCGCGATGCGAGCCGCTCGATACCCGGTCTCCTCGAGTAGTTCGCGCCTAGCGGCGACGGCCGGCTCCTCGCCGGGCTCGATCATCCCGGCCGGAATCTCCCAGAGCTCGCGGCCGGCGGGATGCCGGTACTGCCGTACCAGCAGCAGGCTATCGGGAGCCGGCAGCGCGAGGACGGCAACGGAACCGCGATGCTCGACCACGTCGATCTCGCGACGCGCGCCGGCGAACTCGACGGTATCGACGCGAACCTCGAAGATGCGGCCGGCATAGATCTCGCGCGTTGCCACGGTCTTGGGCGTTCTCTCCATGCGCGCTCATTAACGGAAAAGCGCGAGCGCGCCTCGTAAGAAAGGGGCGTGCGCACCCCACCGTCTTCTCCGCTCGGCGAACTTCGCTGGCTGCTGGCCTTCTTGGCGATCTTCGCCGTCATCACGTTCCTCATGCTGAAGTTCGTCGTGCCTCACCATTTCAACGACCGCGTCGCGGTCACGATCTCGGCATTGCTGGCCGGCGTCATCTGGATGATTCTGCGTGCCAACGCCGCTCGGCGCGCATAACCCGCGCGTCGAGTACGCGCGCGAGCTGCTGGCGCGCAAGGGACGCCGCACGCACGGCGCCTACTCGTTCGAGGGACCGACCTTGCTCGCCGAGGCATGGAGCAGCGGAAACCCGCTCGCCGCGCTGTACGTCACGCAGGAAGCCTACGAGGCCCACCCGCTCGCACGCGAGATCGAGGCCGCGGGCGTCGAGACCTTTCTGGTCGACCGGCGTACCTTCGGCAAACTCTCGGATCTCGACTCGCCGACGGGCCTGCTCGCCGTCGCTCCCCTCGCGCTCGCGCCGCTGGACCGCGTGCTGGCCGAACCGGGCGTGGTGCTCGTCCTCGCCGACCTCAACGACCCCGGCAATGCGGGCACGCTGCTGCGCTCGGCCGAGGCCTTCGGCGTGGATCGCGTCATCTTCGGCTCGGGCGGCGTCGAGCCGCATCATCCCAAGGTCGTGCGCGCGGCTATGGGAGCCCTCTTTCGGCTCGAGGTCGCCCTCGCGTCGGCGCCCGAGGTCGGCGCGGCGGCAGAAGGCTGGACGGCCATCGGTCTCGCGATGGAAGGGGAGCCGCTCGACCACGCCGCCGTCACCGATCGCACGCTGCTGCTCGTGGGGCACGAGCGCCACGGGCTGGGCCCCTGGCAGGGCATCTGCACGCGAATCGCCGCCATCGCGATGAGCGGCCGAACCGAATCGCTCAACGCCGCCGTGGCCGGCTCCATCGCGCTCTACGAAGCGACCAAGCGCCGGTAAGGAAACGGCCAAAAACCCTTTAGTTATCGGCTGTCAAGGCAGTCCCGGCGGAGAAAAAAGTCAAGACTACCCGGTGCAAAAGTCACGTGCTATACTGCGGACATTCGCACGGGCGTGCGGAGCCAACAGCCGCAAAGAAGGAGACTATACAGAGCCGATGGCTAGCTGCGATTTCTTCTGGAAACTCTTTGCCACCACGGGATCGATCAACGCCTATTTGATTTACCGGCAGTTGCATCCGACCCCGGCTCCAACCTGACCTGACACCCCGCGAAAAGAGAGAATTTCAGGAGCGCCCGGAATCGTAGGAGTCCGGGCGCTTTTTCGTGCCCGTTTCCTATTCTTGAGTGCGAATGAGCGAATTAGGCCAGACATTAAACGAATTGCGCGCCCGCTTCGATGCGGAACTCGCGCGCGCGACCGACGAAAAGAGCCTCGATGCCGTGCGCGTCGCCTTTTTGGGACGCAGCGGCGAGGTCACGCTCGTACGGCGAACGATCGGCGCGCTGCCGCCGCAAGAACGCCCGAGCGCCGGTAAAACGATCAACGAGGCGGTCGAGGCCATGGAATCGGCGCTGCTCGACGGATCGTCGCGCCTGGAATTGCGGGCGTTCGATGCCGAACTCGCCCAGCGCATCGACGTCACGTTCCCCTCGATCGAACCGCCGCGCGGATCCATCCATCCGATTCGCCGCGTGATGGACGACATCTGCGCGTATTTCCGCCGTCACGGTTTTGCGGTCGTCCTCGGTCCTGAGATCGAGCCGGACTACTACAACTTCGACGCGCTCAACATTCCCCCGGATCATCCGGCACGAGAAGGCTTCGATTCGTTCTTTCTCACCGATTCGCTGTTGCTGCGGCCGCACACCTCACCCATGCAGATTCGCACGATGCAGCTGCACCGTCCGCCGATCGCGGTCGTGACGCCGGGAAAGTGTTACCGGCGCGATGCGGTCGACGCGCGGCATTCGTACATGTTCCATCAGATCGAAGGCCTGCTCGTCGCCGAGGGGATCCACTTCGGACACCTCAAAGGCATGTTGACCGAAATGTGCCGCGAACTCTTCGGTCCCGAGCAGCAAGTGCGCTTTCGCCCGTCCTTCTTTCCGTTTACCGAACCGAGCGCGGAGGTCGATACCACCTGTCCGACGTGCGCCGGCAACGGCGGAACGTGCCGGATGTGCGGCGGCTCGGGCTGGATCGAACTCGGCGGTTCCGGCATGGTGCATCCCAACGTGCTGCGCGAAATGGCGTACGACCCCGCAATCTATAGCGGCTGGGCGTTCGGCTTCGGACTCGAGCGTTTGGCGATCGTGCGCTACGATATCGACGACATCCGTCGCTTCTTCGAAAACGATCCGGACTTTTTGAAACAACTCGCTAACGGAGGATCGCGCTAGTGCGCGTACCGATCGCCTGGCTGCGCGACTACGTTGAGTTGCCCGCGGATCCCCAACGCATCGCGAGCTTGCTCGCGCAACTCGGATTTCCCGTCGATGCCATCGAGCATCGTCCGGCGATCTCGGGCGTGGTCGTTGGAAAGATCGTCGAACTCGAACGCCATCCCAATGCCGACCGGCTCCAAGTTGGAAAAATCGACGTCGCCGGGGACGCGCTTCTCACCATCGCCACGGCCGCGACCAACGTCGCGGTCGGGCAAGTCATCGCCGTCGCGACGATCGGCGCGCAGCTCCCGCAGATCAAGATCGAGCGACGCAAAATGCGGGGGCTCGAATCCGAGGGCATGATGTGCTCGGCCGAGGAACTCGCATTGCCGCCGGAGTGGTTCGAGGACGGCATCATGCAGCTCGACCCCGACGCTCCGCTCGGCGCCGACGTCGTCGACCTCTTCCGATTGAGCGACGCGGTCCTGGACGTCGATATCACGAGCAACCGCGTCGATGCGATGTCGATGATCGGACTCGCGCGCGAGTTGGCCGCCTCCGGCCGCGTCGCGCTGCGCGCCCCCTCGTTCGAGAATCCGGGAACCATCGACGATGGTGCCGATGCGCCGCAGGTGACGATCGAGTCGCCGGATTGCGTGCGCTTCGTCGCGCAGCGCTTCAGCGCAATCGCCGTCGGCACCGCACCGGCGTGGCTGCGAATCCGTCTCGCGCTGGCGGGGCAGCGCCCGATCAACAACGTCGTCGACGTCTCGAACTACGTCATGCTCGAGGTCGGACAGCCGCTGCACTTTTACGACGACGCGGCGATTCCGCACCACCACCTGATCGTGCGCGACGCGAAGCCGGGCGAACGGCTGGTCACGCTCGACGACGCCGAGCACGAGTTGACGCCGCAAGCGCTCGTCATCGCGAGCGTCGACGGAGTTCAAGGATTGGCCGGACTTAAGGGCGGCAAAACGAGCGAAGTGAGCGAGACCACGACGGCCATTTTGCTCGAAAGCGCAAATTTTAACGGTCCGCGCATTCGCCGCATGAGCGCGGCCCTCGGCTTTCGTACCGATGCGTCGACGCGTCACGAAAAAGCGCTCGCACCGGCGCTCACCGACTTCGGCGCCGCGCGCGCCGCCGCGCTGCTCGTACGCTTGGGTGCCTCCGCGCACGCGCCGCGCGCCTTCGGCGCCTCCGTCGAGACGCCTTCGCCGATCGCGTTCGACGTGCGCGACGTCAAACGGCTGCTCGGGTTCGATCTCCCGATCGAAGAGATTCGCGAGCACCTCGATGCGCTCGGTTTCGCCGTCGGCAAGCTCGAGGGATCGACGCTGCCGGTGAGCGCGCCGCCGTTTCGCCGCGACGTGACGATGAGTGCCGACGTCGTCGAAGAGATCGCGCGGATGGCCGGTTACGACCGTCTCGCGGGAGCGATCCCGACGATCCCCGATCACGGCATCGCCAGCCACGACTACGAACTCGAACGCATGCTCGCGCGTACGCTCAGCGCGCTCGGCTACCGCGAGATCGTTTCGTACGCTCTGCACGGCGCCGACGTTTTCGATCGCCTTCGCCGCGCCGGTATCGAACCGAGCGCGCGGCCGGTCGAGGTTCGCAATCCGCTCTCGGCCGATCAGCGCTTTTTGCGCTACGCGCTCGGGCCCGGTCTGCTCTCGTATCTCGCCCGAATCGACGCGCCGGCTCGCGTCTTCGAGATCGGCCACGTCTTCTACCAAGAAGAATCGACGCCGGCGGAGGCGCCCGCGCTTGCCTTCGCGTTCACGGTGGAACCCGTCGAGGAGCCAGCGTGGCGCGACACGCCCTTCTTATCGCTCAAAGGCGATTGCGAAGCGCTGATCCGCACGCTCACCGGCCGCACCGACATCGCGGTTACGCGCGACGAACGCAACGGTATGCACCCGGGCAAGACCGCCGTGTTGATGCTGGACGGGCGCGAGATTGCAAACGTCGGCCGCATCGACCCGCGCGTAGCGAAGACTTTCGAAGTACGCTTGCCGGTCTACGTCTGCAGCATCTATCTCGAGAACATCCCGGAGTTTCGAGCGCCGGTCTACAAAGCGCCATCGAAGTACCCGTCCACCTATCGCGATCTCGCGCTGATCTGCGAGCTCGACGTTGCGGCCGACGAAGTCTCCAAGACGATCGCGCAAGCGATCGGGGAACTCTGCACCGGCGTGCGCGCGTTCGACGAGTATCGCGGCAAGAACGTCGCGGCGGATCGTAAGAGTCTCGCCGTGCGCGTGCATCTGCAGCGCACGGACGCGACGATTACCGATCAGGAAGCCGACGCTGCAATCGCTCGAGCCCTCGCCGTTTTGAAGGACGACCTCGGAATCGTGATTCGGGAATGAGCGTGACCTGGCCGGACATCATCATCGCCGCCATCCTCGCGATCGCGACGATCAAGGGATTTAAGCGCGGCTTCGTTTCCGAGCTTTCCGGCGCGATCGCGCTCGTGCTCGCGCTAATCACGCCGTGGTATTACAACGGCGCGTTCGATCCGTTCCTGGAAAAGACGGTGCACCTTTCGCCGGGCTCGGCGCACGTGGTCGGAATGTTTGCAACGGGCTTCGCGACGTATGCCGCCGTGCTCTTGATCGCCTGGGCACTCAACGCGGTCGCCAAACTTCCCGTGCTCGGCTTCGGCAACGCCCTCTTCGGCGCGGCCGTCGGCTTCATCAAGGGCGCCGTGTTAGTGTGGCTGATCCTCTACGTCGTCCTGTTCTTTCCACTCTCGCGCGATCTTCGCACCGATCTTCATCACTCGACCCTCGTCGGCTATGCGACGCAACCCAACGCCCACATCGACGGGGCGATCAACGGCGCGCTGCCATGGTTTGCGCGACCGTTCGCGCATCCATTTTTCGCGCGCCACCGGGTATAGCTCCCGGCTCGAGATCGAGAAACACGCGCAGCGCCGCCTGAACGCCCGCACCGATCGGTATCGGCACGTCGTACTCGAGCAGCGCGATTTCAAGCGCGCCGATCGCGCCGAGGACGTCGGTCTGCGAGACGTCGCCCATCGTTCCCATGCGCACGATCTTCCCGTTGAGTTCGAGCTGACCGCCGGAGAGTACGACGCCGCGCTCCTCGCGCAGTTTCCGCAACAACGTCGCCGCTTCGACGCCCGCCGGAAGGCGGGCGGCCACGACGGTCACCGAATGAGCGCCGGGCTGCGAGAAGACCGGCATTCCGAGCGCCTCGAACGCCGCGCGGATGGCCTTCGCGTAGCAATCGTGGCGACGCCAGATCGACTCCAGCCCCTCCGCTTCGATCCGCGCGAGCGACGCGTCGAGCGCATAAAAAATCGAAACCGGCGGCGTCCACGGCGTCTGACCAACCCGCGCGGACTCGCGCGCCTTGAGCAGATCGAAGTAGAATCGCTGCGTCGTTACGCGTTCCATCTTGCGCCACGCACGATCGCTCGCCGCGATCATGGCGATACCCGGCGGCGCGGCCAACACTTTTTGCGAAGCGCCGATCACGAGATCGAAGCCCCATTCGTCCATTTTGAATTCCGTCGCACCGAGGCCGCTGACCGAGTCGACGATCGTAATGGCGCCGTGTTCGCGCGTCGCGCTCGCGATCGCTTCCATATCGTTCTGGACGCCGGTGGAGGTCTCGTTGTGCGTGAGCAGGATGCCGGCAATCTTTTTCTCCGGGTCGTCGCGCAGCCGCGCGGCCAGCGCGCGCGCGTCGAGCGCGTGGCCGAGCTCGGTTTCCAGAACCTCGACGTCGCAGCCGAACGTCTTGGCGATAGCAATCAGCCGCCGGCCGAACACGCCGACCGGGCAGGCCAATAGCCGTTCGCCGGGCGAGAACGCGTTGGTCACCGCCGCTTCGAGCCCGCCGGTCCCCGACGAGCCGAGAAACACGATGTCGCCGGCCGTTCCGAAGATCGGGCGCAACCGCTCCGTTAGCCGTTCGAGCATCGCCGCAAACTGGGGGCCGCGATGATCGATCATCGGCTTGCTCATCGCCGCGAGTACCGGCTCCGAAACCGTGACCGGACCCGGGATGAACAACAGGTTCTTTTTCATGACTGGGACGCGCTTCGCGTTAGGCGGCTCCGCCTCCCGGCGTCTCGGAACTCGCCGGTTACTCCCCGCGTTATCAGCGCGGATGGCCGGCCCGGAGAAACCCTGATCCTTACCAGCATATCTCCGGGCCGGGCATTCGCATCGCCGCCGCGAACGACTACCCCCCATGCATAACGTCGAAGCACGCCCACTCGAGGCGCTCGTGGCCGGTCTGTGCGAGCTGGATCTACAACGCTGCCGCGACGGAGCGGTCGGCGAATTGCTCCGCATCGCGGCAGCCGCGAAACCGATCCTGCCGATTGCGCTCGCGACGTCGCAGCCGCGCGCCTATACGCGCACGCTGCTCTTCCGTAACGACGATTTCGAATTGCTCGCGCTCTACTGGCCCTCGGGCGCCTCCACGCCGATCCACGACCACGGCGGGCGCCGTTGCTGGCTCACGCTGGTCGACGGGGCCATGCAGATTGAAAACTACCTGCGCACCGACGACGGCACGCGTCGGGGCTATGCCGCTTTGGCGCGCCAAGACGACGTCGCCCTCGCTCCGGGCGACGTCGATCTCCGTTCCAACGATCGAGAACTCCACCGCTGCATCGCCCTCGTCCCCGAGACCACGACGTTCCACATCTACGCCCGCCCGCTAGCGGAGTTCAACGTCTTCAACCACGAAGCCGCAACCTACACCGAATGCACCCCAAACTACGATAAGATCCTAGCGATCGTGTAGTCATTCGGCGGGGCGCCTAGCGCTTGCGCGTTGTCGTCAGCGCTCCATTGCGGCGTTTGCGCTCCACGCGAACTCGCTTCACCGCGCTGCGGCGCATCGGCACGACGTTACTCGCGCCGCGCTCGTCGCGTCCGAGCTCCACGGGCGTGATCACGCGTTTGCCGAGCGCGTGATGAAGCACCTCGGAAAGCTCCTCGACCGCAATGAAGGTCATCGTGTCGCGAACTTCCTTCGGAATGTCGTCGAGATCCATCTCGTTGCGTTTCGGCAGAAGAATCTTCTTGATGCCGGCGCGCTTCGCGCCGAGCACCTTCTCTTTTAGGCCGCCGATCGGCAAGACTTGCCCGGTCAGCGTAATCTCGCCGGTCATCGCGAGGTCGGGATCGACCTTGATGCCCGTGAGCATCGAGGTGATCGAGGTTGCGAGCGCGATACCCGCGGACGGGCCGTCCTTCGGCGTCGCGCCGGCCGGCACGTGGATGTGCAGATCGTGTTTGCTGAAGTACTCGTCGGGCAATCCGAGTTCGCCCGAGCGCGAACGCAGGAACGAGACGGCGGCCTGTGCGCTTTCCTTCATCACGTCGCCGAGCTGTCCGGTAAGCACGAGTTTACCCGTGCCGGGCATCGCCTGCGTTTCGATGAAGAGAATATCGCCGCCGACCGGCGTATAGGCCATCCCCGTCGCCACGCCGACCGAAGCGACGCGTTTTTTGACCTCGTTGTAAAAACGCGGGCGGCTCAGGTATTCCGCCAAGTTTTCGGGCTTGATGCGCGCCTTGAAGCGCGAGTCTTCGGCAATCTTGCGCGCGACTTTGCGGAAAACCGTGCCGACCTCGCGCTCGAGGTTGCGCACGCCGGCTTCGCGCGTGTAGTCGCCGATGACCGCTTTGAGCGCGGCGTCGCTGATCTGCACTTGCGAATCTTTCAGACCGTTCGCCAGGCGCTGCTTCTTGACGAGGTAGCGTTTGGCGATTTGAACCTTCTCGAGTTCGGTGTAGCCCGCGAGCTGGATGATCTCCATACGATCGCGCAACGGCGGACTAATGGTGTCGAGGCTATTTGCGGTGCAGACGAAGAGCACTTGCGAAAGATCGAACGGCAGATCGAGATAGTGATCGCGAAAACTGTTGTTCTGTTCCGGATCGAGCACCTCGAGCAAGGCCGATTGCGGATCGCCGCGATAGTCGGAACCGACCTTGTCGATTTCGTCGATCATCATCACCGGATTGCGCGTTCCCGAATCGCGGATCGCGCGAACGATCGTTCCCGGCATCGAACCGATGTAGGTGCGGCGGTGTCCGCGAATCTCGGCTTCGTCGCGCACGCCGCCAACCGAGAGACGCACGAACTTGCGGCCCATCGCGCGGGCGATCGATTGCCCGAGCGAGGTCTTGCCGACGCCCGGCGGACCGACGAAGCACAGGATCGGACCGGTCAAGCGCCGCTTGAGTTTTCCGACCGCCAAGTATTCGATGATGCGATCTTTGATTTTTTCGAGATCGTAATGATCCTCGTCGAGAATCTCGCGCGCTTTTTTGATGTCGATGTGATCGGTCGTCTCTTTGTTCCACGGCATCTGCACGAGCCAATCCAAATACGTGCGGATGACGCTATACTCGGGGCTCGCCTGCGGAACTTTTGAAAGCCGTTCGAGCTCGCGGTCGGCGGCTTTCTTCGCGTCTTCGGGCATCTGCGCTTCATCGATCTTCGCTCGCAGCTCGTTGGTCTCGGCTTGCTGCGGATCGACTTCGCCCAATTCTTCCTGAATAGCGCGCAACTGTTGGCGAAGATAGAACTCCCGCTGGTTCTTTTCCATCTCGCGTTGAATGTCGGATTGAATCTTGTGACCGAGCTCCACGACTTCCAGCTCTTTGGTGAGCAGCATCGTCAGCTTGCGCATGCGCTTGTCGGTCTGGCGTTCTTCGAGAATCGCCTGGCGATCGGCGGTATCGAGCCGCATCGTCGAAGCCACGAAGTAGGTGAGCAGATTGGGGTCCGTGATATTCTGGACCTCCATCTCCATCTCACGCGGAGCTTGCGGCAAATATCCCAAGAGCTTCTGAAATAGGGTGGCCAGATTGCGCTGCATCGCGGTGAGCTCTTCCGATTCGCGCGTGACATCGGGGAGCTCCGTATAGGTCGCGACCATATACGGTTCTTCTTGCGTGAACTTCTCGATCTTGAAGACCGACTGACCCGCGACGATGCAGCGTAAGGTGCCATCGGGAACCTTGAGCATCTTCTGCACGGTGCCGATCGTTCCGATGAGCTGAATGTCGTCGGGACCGGGATTTTCGATCTCGCGATGCTTCAGCACGGTCAGCCCGATGGGCTTTCCTTCGCGCAGGGCCTCTTCGACCAGCGCGATGCCGGGCTTCTTGACGACGGCGAGCGGAATGACCGTGTTGGGATAGAGCACCGCCTCCTGCAGCGGCAAAATGCCGATGGAGTTCGCGGGCACGATGGAAGAGCGTTTCGCTGGCGCGGGCATTTCTAAACGAGAATCCTTTTAACGATCAGGCGAATTTCGGTGCGCGTAGTTGGAATATACTCGCGCTCGGCGATCGGCAATGCGATCGTCAGCATGCCGTCTCCGTAGGTTGCAGTTACGTCCCCGTATTGAACGGCGATCGGAAGATGGATTTTCTTGACGAAATCGCCGTACTCGATCTCTTTTTGCAGGAAGGACCCGGTACGCAGATGCGCCGCGGCCGCACGGCGGCCTGAGATAAAGAGATGGCGCTCGTCCACGAAGATCCGCAGACTCTCGGCGTCGGCGCCGGCGATCTCAATTTTCACAAGCAAGAGGCCGCCCGCTTCGTCATGCACCACGTCGACGTTGGGTTCGAAACGCCCGCCGCGCGGACGCCGCACCAATTCGGCGAAGAGCCGTTCGAATTCGGAGCGAGGGTCGTCAGGATCCATCGGTTCGTAAAACCCCGGCCATTAGCAATCGGATGCAGAGACTGCTAATTTTGGATTTTGGACGCTAGGGAATGGGATCGGGCAGGGCCGTTCCGGCCGGCCAGGCGACGCACGCTTGGAGTCCGATGTGGAGCGGCTCCAGCGCCGGAGTCGGAATCCGGACCTGGAAAATCTCTTGATAGTTGGTCTTTACCCCGAAACGGCGAATCGGCGGGAACTGCGTGACCGTCGCGTCTGGCAGGTGGGTGGAGGCAAAGACGGCGTTGATCGCCGTGCTGTCGGCACCGGACATGTAGTCGCTCTTACGTTGGCCCAGATAGGTCGTGCCGTCCTGACGCGTGTAGAGATAGCCGATGATCTCGCCGTCGATAAACGTCGAGGTCGCGATGACTTTGTCGATGCGCACGACTTCCGAGCGCTTACCCGTTCCGTTAAGCGTGCGCGGCACGGCGACGGCCGAGTCCAGGCACGGGCCGTTATTGAGCGGAGCGGCCACCGGTGAAGCCGGTGCTTGCGCGAGGGCCGAGCCCCCGCCTCCCAGTGCGAGCGCGAGTGCGAGCGTCGAAATCAACATGCCCGAGCCTTCGTGCGCATTATTCGGCGTTCCCGTTCGGTGCCACCATGTACGCCCGTTCGGGTTCTTGCTCTTCGTTATGAAAGCCACCGTTTATCACGGCGCCGGCGACGTGCGCCTCGAGACCGTTGCCGACCCCGTCATCAAAGAACCCGCCGACGCCATCGTGCGCGTCGTACGCGCCGCGATCTGCGGGTCGGATCTTTGGTTTTACCGCGGCATTACGCAATGGACTCCAGGCGACCGAACCGGCCACGAATTTCTCGGTATCGTTGAGGAGATCGGCCGCGACGTACGCAGCGTCAAGAAGGGCGACTACGTGATCGCGCCGTTCGTTTCGAGCGACGGCACGTGCGAATACTGCCGCGCCGGACTGCAAACGTCGTGCGTGCATATGACCAACTGGGGCGACGACGCCAACGGCGCGCAAGCGCAGGCCGTGCGCGTTCCTTATGCGGACGGAACGCTGGTGCGCATGGACGAAGCGCTCGCAAACGACCCGCAAAAACTGACCGCCAGCACCGCGCTCACCGACGTGCTGCCCACGGGGCATCACGGCGTCGTGAGCGCGCAAACGCAGGCCGGTGGAACCGTCGTGGTGGTCGGCGACGGCGCGGTCGGACTCTGCGCGGTACTTTCCGCCGCCAAACAGATCGGCGCCGAACGAGTGATCGCCGTCGGTCACAACGCCAAACGATTGGAGATCGCCAAACGCTTCGGCGCGACCCACACCTTCAACTCACACGACGCCGGCGTCGGCGAAGCTATTCGCGAGCTGACCAAGGGCGGTTCGAGCAGCGTCGTCGAGGCGGTCGGGAATCAAGAGAGCATGGATCTGGCGATCGAACTCGCGCGACCCGGCGGTATCGTCGCCTTCGTCGGCGTTCCGGCCAACGTGCAGACGCCGCCGCTGCGCACGCTCTTTCTCAACAACGTCTCGCTGCGCGGCGCGCTCGCACCGGCGCGCGCCTACATTCCCGAGCTGCTCGATGCAATCGTCGCGGGGCGCATCGACCCGTCGCCGGTCTTCGATCTCACGTTGCCGCTGGAGCGCGTTGCGGAAGGCTATAAAGCGATGGACGAACGATCGGCGATCAAGGTACTGCTCGAAGTGCGGTGAACGCGCGCACGTTCGATCACGCGTACACGCTCTACGGTGACGCGCGAAATCCGCCGCTGCTCTTCATACACGGCATCCGTTTGGGGCGCGAGATTTGGCGCGCGCACGCACTGGCACTGGCCGGCGAGTATCGGGTCGCCACGCTCGATCTTCCGGGTCATGGGGCGCTCGCGGAACTGTCGTTCGAGCTGCCGCTAGTCGAGGCGCTGCTCGCGCACGTGATCGACGATGTGTTGGGGCGGCCGCCAATCGTCATCGGATACTCGCTGGGCGGCTACGTCGCGATGCAGCTCGCACACGACTCGCCGGAGCGCACGGCCGGACTCGTGCTGGCGGATTGCACGCTCGATCTGAGCGGATGGCTGCGCCATCCATACGATTGGACGATGCGCGCCACCTCGGGAATCCCGACGGGCGCGCTCCAGCGCGCGCTCTCGTTGCTCTTTCGCTTGACGCTGCCGCGCGAGATCGCGCGAACGATCATCCCGCTGCCGTTCAATCGCTCGGTCTTCGCGGACGTGAGCCGCGCCGGCCGCGGCGTCTCCTTTAGCGACCGGCTGCGCGGTTACGACAAACCCGCACTCATCGTCAACGGCGAGTGGGATATGCTCTTTCGCACCGACGAGCGAACCTTCGCACGCGCCGCTAACGCGCGGGTCGCCGTGATCCGCCACAGCGACCATGTCGCGCCGCTTCGCAAGCCGGATGAGTTTACTCAATTGGTTCGCGCGTTCGCGGCCGAGGTGTACCGCGGCGGGCACGGAATCATCGCCCGATGGACGCGATACCGGTAAAGCAGCGGACGCTGCTTCGGCGGCTGGGCTCTTTCGATGCCGCGCTCATCGTCATGGGCGGCATTATCGGCTCCGGGATCTTTCGGAACCCCTCGGTCGTCGCGGCGCGCGTTCACACCCCCGGACTCATCATGCTCGTCTGGTCGCTGGGCGGCGCGGTTGCAATCCTGGGCGCCTTCGTGTTCGCCGAGCTAGCCGCACGCCGCCCGGCCGACGGCGGTCTCTATGCGTACATGCGCGACGCCTACCACCCCGTCATCGCGTTCATGTATGGCTGGACGCTGCTGATCGTTTCGCAGAGCGGCGGCATGGCCGCCTCGGCCGTAACGTTTGCCGGCTATTTCACGCCGCTGACGGGATTGCACGTGGAGCCCAAACTGCTCGCCGTGATCGTCTTGAGCGTACTCACGATCGTGAACTGTCTGGGCGTACGCGAGTCGACCAACTTCCAAAACGCCTTTATGATCCTGAAGATCGGCGCGATCGGCGCGCTAATCGGATTCGGGCTCTTCGCTCACCCGCAAGCGCAAGCCGCGCTGCCGGTAATGGGTTTTTCAACGACGTTCGCGCTCTTTAGCGCCATGGGCGTGGCGATGATCCCGGTGCTCTTCGCCTACAGCGGCTGGCAGACGTCCACGTTTATGACGGGCGAACTCAAGAACCCGGCAAAATCGCTGCCGCGCGGCATGCTTTACGGCGTGGGCGGCGTCGTCGTTCTTTACCTGCTCGTCAATTTCGTTTGCGTTCACGTCCTCGGCGCGCACGCGCTGATGAACAGTGACACCCCCGCCTCCGACGTCATGCGCGTCGCCATGGGTGCGATGGGCGAACGCCTTATCGCGCTCGCCGTCGCACTCTCAACGCTCGGTTTTTTAAGCAATCAGATTTTGGTTTCGCCGCGCGTCTACCATGCGATGGCCACCGACGGACTCTTTTTCAAGCAGATCGGCTGGGTGCATCCCGTCACGCGCGTGCCGATGATCGCGATCGGCCTGCAAGGACTCTTCGCGATCGTCATCACGCTCTCGGGGAGTTACAGCCAGATCCTCAACTACGTGACGTCGGTCGACTACGTCTTCTTCGGGCTGGCCGCAATCGCGCTCTTCATTTTTCGCCGCCGCGATCGCAGCAGCGGTATCGATGGCGCGGTCGGCTTTAAGGTGCCCGGCCACCCGATTACGACCGCGATTTTTCTCATCGTCGCGTGGAGCGTCGTGGTCGACACGTTCGTGAAATACCCGTCGAACAGCGTGTGGGGATTGGGCATTCTATTCGTTGCCGTGCCGATTTATTTCATCTGGCTGCGCCGCTCGCGCGCGTCGCCTACTGATAAAATAGCGTGATCTGAGCGCCTTGAACGTCCACTGCGACGATGCGGCCGACGGTGAGATCCTGCCCCTTGAGCAGCGTCGCGAGCATCTCGACGATGCCGTCGCTGCCCGTGAGCGTCGTGTGCGCGAGCGTCTCGCGCAAATCCGCAATATCGCCGGCATCTTTTTTTAGCGCCGTCGTAAACGCCGTTTGATCGGCGTTGCCCGCCAGTAATCCCGTCACGTTCGTGAGATGAAACTCGCCGGCGGTGAGGTTCCCCATCATCGCGCGAAACTTCTCGGCCTCGGACGGGCCGTTCTTGAGCGCGCTCATCAACTCACCGTACGAGGGTCCCGAGCCGGCCGCCGGGGTCGGCCATCCGGCCAGAAGACCGGCGAAAACGAGCGTGATTGCGATGGATCGTTTCACCATGAAAGGGCGCCTCCGCGACCTCCATTATACTCCTCCTACCGCGAGATTTGGAGTACGGAACCGTCGGCGAATTCGACCGAGCGAACCGCACAGAGCGGCTGCGGCTCGTGCGACGGGCCCACCTCGGTGCCGCGGAACGCGTCGTAGAGATGCTCGATCGATACGTGCGGCGAGAAGGTGCCGGTGTCGCGAACGCTGGCGCGTTTGGAACCCAGGGCAATCGTAAACGTTACGGCGGAGACCGGCGCGTTGCCGACGTTCGTGAAGTTGATCCGCACCGGGCCGACCGTCTCGCCGAGCGAGAAACCGTGGGGGTTCCCGAGGTAGCTTACGTGGCAGCGATCGATCCGAATCGGATCGGGTCGAGGCGGCGGCGTGGGCGTACCCGCCGTCGCGATTGCCGCCGCCAGCGCGATCGCCGCGCGGATCATCCGCCGGCCGCCATCAGCGCGGCCCAATCGTCGCGGCCGATACGCAGCTCCGACGACCCGAGGTGCGCGAGCGGCGCCGACGGCATCGCCTCGCGCTCGCAGAAATCGCGCGACTTGGTATCCACGTAGAGCAGCCCGGTGAGCAGTTCGCCGCGCTCGCGCGTTTGATGAAGGATGCGCGACGCACCGAGCCGATCGGTCACGTCGTGTTCCACGTCCAGCTTGCGCAAAATCACGTGCGAACCGTCCTCGAACTCGACGTCTTGCGCCGCGCCGGGTTCGTAGTCGACGACGATCTCTTGGCTGCCGGCTATAAAGTCCGGTGCGTGCAGCGCGAAACCGTGTTCCTTCACGTGCGCGTAGCTCTTCGTCGATCCTTCGTGATCGTTGAAGGTCACGCACGGACTGACGATGTCGAGTATCGCGGTTCCGCGATGCGAGAAAGCCGCCTCGAGCAACGGGACCAATTGCTTGCCGTCGCCGGAGAAGGAACGCGCGACGAACGTCGCGCCAAGTTCCAGCGCGACGCCGCAGATGTCGATCGTTTCGTACTCGTTGCGCTTGCCGCCCTTCGAGGAAGAGCCTACATCCGCGGTCGCCGAAAATTGCCCTTTCGTTAGGCCGTAGCAGCCGTTGTTTTCAACGATGTACGTGCAATCGATATTGCGGCGAATCATATGCGCGAACTGTCCCAAACCGATACTCGCGGTGTCGCCGTCGCCGCTGATGCCGAGGACCAGCAACTCGCGGTTGGCGAGTTTCGCGCCCGTCGCCGCCGAAGGCATGCGTCCGTGCAGGCTGTTAAAGCCGTGCGCGCTATCCACGAAGTAGGCCGGCGTCTTTGAGGAGCAGCCGATACCGCTCATCTTGGCGAGCCGGTGCGGCTGCACGCCGTACTCGTAGAGCGCCTTGATCAAGTGATTGGTAATGGAATTGTGGCCGCAGCCCGCGCAGAGCGTGGAAGGCAAGCCCTTGTACACGTCGCGGGTGAGGCCGATGATATTGACGTTCGTTGCGGTCATGATCTCTCCTAAGCCGTGACGGCCGCGCGCTCGGCATCTACGAGCGGATCGATAATCGCGCGCGCGTCGATCGGAACGCCGTTGTAATGGCGAATCGACCGCAAGCGCTCGATGGCGTGCGTTGCGAGCTCCGAGCGCAGCAGCGTGTGAAGCTGCCCGTCGCGGTTTTGCTCGACGACGTAGACGCGTTCGTGGCGTTCCACGAACGCTTGGACCTCGGGCGCGAACGGCAGCGCGCAGACGCGCAGGTAATCGGTGGGAATGCCCGCATCGTTCAGGCGATCGCGCGCCTCGACGATCGCATGATGCGTGGTTCCGTATGCGATCAAGCCGACCGCGTGACCCGCCTCATCGACGATCGGCTGCGGGACGGCCGCGCGCGCCGCGTCGTGCTTGCGCACGAGCCGATCGAGGTTGCGTGCGAAGGTCGCCGCGTCTTCGGAATAGTGGGCCGCTTCGTCGTGTCCCGTACCGCGCGTGAAATAGCCCGCATTCGGGTGATCCGTTCCCGGCAGCGTGCGATAGGGGATTGCGTCCCCGTCGACGTCGCGATACCGGCCCCACGATTCGAGTTGCGCGAGATCGTGCGCGTTCAACACCTTGCCGCGATCGAAGTCGCGCTCCGGATAGGGCAGCGGCGGCGTCATCCAAGGGTTCATACCGAGATCGAGATCGCTCAATACGAAGACGGGTGTTTGAAAACGATCCGCCAAATCGAACGCCTGCATCGCGAACGCGTAGGCCTCCCCCACGGTGGCCGGCAAGAGCACGATGTGTTTGGTGTCGCCGTGCGAGAGCGTGTAGGCAAACGCGACATCGCCCTGCATCGTCCGCGTCGGGAGACCGGTCGACGGCCCCACGCGCTGCACGTCGAAGATCACGCCCGGCAACTCGGCGTAATAGCCGAAGCCGACGTACTCGGCCATCAGCGAGATTCCCGGCCCCGACGTCGAGGTCATCGCGCGCGCCCCGGCCCAAGTCGCGCCGAAGACCATGCCGATTGCCGCGAGTTCGTCCTCGGCCTGTACGATCGCCGCCTTTCGCTTTCCGGTCTGCGGGTCGACGCGATAACGATCGCAAAGCGCGATGAAGTTTTCGCAGAGCGACGATGACGGCGTGATCGGATACCACGCGGCGACGGTGCACCCGGCCATCACGCATCCGAGCGCGGCGCTGCGATTGCCGTCCATAAACATCAACCCGTCGGTTCCGCCCGCGACGGCTTCGAGCCGGTAAGGGTCGTGCTTGCGGAGATTCGCTCGCGCGTACTCGACGCCGACGTGCACGGCAACCATATTTTTCTCGGCTGCGGCCGGTTTTTTGCTGAACTGGCCGCGCACGGCCGCTTCGATCGACTCGATAGGAATGCCCAGCAGTTCGGCAACGACGCCGACGTAGACCATGTTGACGAGATATTTGCGCAGAGGTCCGGCATCGAAATGCGACTTCGCAAGCTCGCCGAACGGCACGGCGTAAAACGTGAGGTCGTCGCGCAGGGTCGTCATCGGGTAGGCGGATTCGTGGACGATGACGCCGCCCGGACGGACGCTTGCGAGGTCGCTCTGCCACGTCGCGGGATTGAGCGCGACGAGCACGTCGATCTCGCGACTGCGGCATTGGTAGCCTTGCGGAGTAACCCGAACGTCGAACCAGGTCGGCAAGCCTTCGATATTCGACGGGAAGACGTTTTTAGGTGCGACCGCGATGCCGAGCCGAAAGATCGCGGTGGCGAGCACGAGGTTAGAGGATTGGCTTCCGGAACCGTTGACCGTCGCCACCCGGAGCGTAAAATCGTTCACGATCGCTTCTTGGGCCATGCACGTCTATTCTGCGCATCGGTCGCAACCTGCTCCTTCGATCCGAACTATCGCTCGCGCCGAAGCTCGAAGGGCCCGGAATCGACCAATTGAAAAGACCACCGGTCGCCCGATGGTCTTTTTCGTTCGTTGCGCGCGAGCGCAATTACATCATGTCGTAGCCGCCCATGCCGCCGCCCATGCCGCCCGGCATTCCGCCGCCGTCTTTCTTGGGCTCCGGTTTGTCGGCGATGAGGGTTTCCGTGGTCAGGATCAGCGCGCCGATCGAGGCCGCGTTTTGGAGCGCCGAGCGCGTCACTTTGAACGGCTCCACGATTCCGGCCGCGAACATGTCGACGATCTCGCCGCTCATGGCGTCGAAGCCTTTGGGAGCTTTTTCGGTCTTGACGCGGTTCACTTCGACCGAGCCTTCGTATCCCGCGTTGTACGCGATCTGACGAAGCGGCTCTTCGAGCGCCTTGCGAATGATATCGATACCGATCTTTTCGTCGGCAACCGTCGACGCGTGGCCGTTGGTCGCAGGCGGAGCGTACTTCTCGATCGCTTTAACCGCATGCACGAGCGACGAGCCGCCGCCCGGGATCATGCCTTCTTGGACGGCCGCGCGCGTCGCGCTCAGCGCGTCTTCGATGCGATGTTTCTTCTCTTTGAGTTCGGTTTCGGTCGCGGCGCCGACTTGAATGACGGCTACGCCGCCCGAGAGCTTGGCAAGGCGTTCCTGCAGCTTCTCGCGATCGAAGTCGCTGTCGGTCTCTTCGACCTGGCGCTTGATCATCTCGATGCGGCCCTTGATCGCGCTTTGGTCGCCCTGACCGTCGACGATCGTGGTCTCTTCTTTGGTGATCTTGACCGTCTTCGCGCGGCCGAGCTGGTCTTGCGTGACCTTGTCGAGCTTGAGCCCGAGCTCTTCGGAGATGACGGTCGCGCCGGTGAGCGCGGCGATGTCCTTGAGCATCTCTTTGCGTCGGTCCCCGAAGCCCGGCGCCTTGACGGCGACGGTCGTGAACGTACCGCGGAGCTTGTTAACGACGAGCGTCGCGAGCGCTTCGCCTTCCACGTCCTCGGCGATGATCAGCAGCGGCTTCTGCATCTGCACGATCTTCTCGAGCACCGGGAGGATGTCGGCGATCGCCGAGATCTTACGCTCGGTGACGAGGATGAACGGATCGGCGAGAACCGCCTCCATGCGCTCCATGTCGGTGGCCATGTACGGCGAAATGTAGCCCTTGTCGAAGAGCATGCCGTCTTTGGTTTCGACTTCGGTCTTCATCGACTTCGACTCTTCGACCGTGATGACGCCGTCTTTACCGACCTTCTCCATCGCGTCGGCGATGAGCGAGCCGATTTCTTTGTCGTTGGCCGAGATCGATGCGACTTGCGCGATCTTCTCTTTGGTGTCGACGGTTTGCTTGAACGATTCCATCTCGGCAACCGCGATCTCCACGGCCTTCTCGATGCCGCGCTTGATCAGCAGCGGATTCGAACCGGCGGTCACGTTGCGCAGACCTTCGCGAATGATGGCTTGCGCCAGAACCGTCGCGGTGGTCGTGCCGTCGCCGGCGATATCGTTGGTCTTCGAGGCGACTTCTTTAACGAGTTGGGCGCCCATGTTTTCGAACGGGTCGGCCAGTTCGATCTCTTTGGCGATCGTTACGCCATCGTTCGTGATCGTGGGCGAACCGAACTTTTTGTCGAGAACGACGTTGCGGCCCTTCGGCCCGAGCGTCACTTTGACGGCGTCGGCGAGCATGTTCGCGCCGCGTTCGAGGGCGCGACGAGCGTTCTCGTCGAATACTAATTGTTTTGCAGCCATGTGTGTTTCTTTAACTCCTTATGCGCCGGCCGGAACGATGGCGAGAACGTCTTTTTCGGAAATGATGAGAACGTCTTTTCCGTCGACTTTAACTTCGCTGCCCGAATATTTCGAATAGATGACGCGATCGCCGACCTTCACGCTCATCGGAAGCGTGGTGCCGTTGTCAAGCGTGCGGCCGGTGCCAACCGCACGGATCATGCCCTCTTGCGGTTTCTCTTTGGCAGTATCGGGAAGAAAAACGCCGCCGGCGCTCTTCTCGGACTGCTCAACATGCTCGACGACCACGCGATCGCCCAAAGGCTTGAGATTCACGAAAACCTCCGAAAGAAATTGGTACGGCTCGATATCGCCCAATGGTCGCCGCCCTGAGCCTGTCGAAGGGCTGGCGAGGGGCTGGCAGTCTCCGTATTGGAGTGCCAGCTCAGGAATTTTAGCAGACTCAAGGTGAGAGTGCAAGCCACTTTTCTCGCCGACGCTTTTCTACTGGAAGGATGCCAATGAATCGACGAATGCTCCTCGCAGGCCTGGCGGCCGCCCCGCTCGCCCCGCTCCTAGCACGGGCCGACGAGTCGAGCGGCCTTGGAAAGACGATCCTGCGGCCGTTCGCCAGCGCCCCGTTCCCCCACGCCAGCCGGGCGGCAGGGCACACCTACCAGGGCAAACTCTACAGCGCCGCCGCTTCCTATAGTGACAGTACGGTCGGCATCTTCATTCCGAGCGGTTTTCGGCCGGGGCCGAGCACCGACTTTATCGTGCACTTCCACGGCTGGAACAACGACGTCGCGACGGTCCTCACGCGCTACCGGCTACGCGAACAGGTCGCATCGAGCCGGCGCAACGCGATTCTGCTGGTCCCGCAAGGCCCCCGGGATGCTCCCGACTCGGGCGACGGCAAGCTCGAACTCGACGCGGGCGGTTTCGCGCGCTTCGTGCACGAGGCAGCCGAGTTCTTGCGCGCGTCGGGGACCGTTCCGTCGGCGCAGGTGGGTCGAATCGTGATGACGGCGCACAGCGGCGGTTACGGCGGTCTCGGCGGAGCGCTCGCGCGCGGCGGCATGAATGACTCGATCGACGACGTGATCCTCTTCGATGCGGCCTACGGAAACTACGATGCGTTCGCACATTGGCAGAAAGCGGCGCCGAACCATCATTTCCTAAGCCTCTGCACCGACGATACGAGCACGGGCAACGTGGTATTGATGGCGATGATGCAGGGAGCGCGGCCCAATCTCGTCGTGCGGCTCGCGGACACGATGACCCTCGCGCAATTGCAGACGCGCGAGCCGACGTTTGCGTTGACCACGTCGGTCGCGCACGACGAACTCATGCAGAAGTTTAACTGGTATTCGTTATTCTTGCAGACCACCGCGCTCGCGGCGATCTAGCCGGATCGTTTACAGACCGGCGTGGGCCGTTGCGAATACGTGGACGACGAAGCCGACGCTCGCGACCAAGCCCACCGCGAATCCAATCGCGAAGACCCGCATCGTTCGAGCCGGTATCGCGAGACCGATCAACAGCGTGCCCGCTCCCAGCGCGATCTGAGCGACTCGCAGGAGCGCGACCGATGCCGACCCCGGCAGATGACTCCATACCGCGTACGATATGCCGAGCGCGAGTACGGCAGCCAGAGCGAAGGTCGTCGACCAAATGATGAGGTCGGCGGCAGTCAGCGATTCAACCCAACGGCGCATAGTTCCATCATGCTAGCCAACCAAGCTGGGGCGCACCTTAAGCGCGCCTAAAAAAGCGCGCGTCCAAGGCCTCACGCTTGCCTGGTCGAACCAGCCCGGCTATGGCATCCGTTGCAAACGTTCGTTGGGGGCGCATTTTAACGGCGGGAGCGCTCGCCGGAATCGCCGGCGGCATTCTTTTCGACCTTTTCATCTATGCGACGAGCGTCGCGCCACAGCACGGCAGCATGCTCGCCGTTTGGCAATTTATCGCTTCCACCGCCATCGGGAAAACGGCGTTCGCTTCGACCGGTTTCGCGTGGCTGGGACTCTTCATCCATCTCGTCGTCAGCATCGCGTGGGCGATCGGCTATGCCTACCTCGCGCAGACGCGTTCGGCGATCGACGCCCATCCCGCCGTCTCCGGCATCGCGTTCGGCCTCGTGGTCTACGTCGTGATGCAAATCGTCCTGCTCGGCGACAACAACTTTCACTTGCCGGGCGTTCGCGACTTCGCGCTCGCGCTGATCCGGCATTGCATCTTCTTCGGGTTACCCGTCGCTTACATCGTACGCGGGCGGTCCGCGTAATCGCGTGATCGGCGAAGTCCGCATCTCGCTGCCGGCGCTGCGCGAGAACGCCCGCAATCTGCGCGCGCTCGTCGCGCCGGCCAAGTGCGCGTTCGTCGTGAAAGGCAATGCCTACGGCCACGGGCTGGTCGCATCGGCGCTCGCGATCGAAGACGTTGCATCGCGCATCTGCGTCTACTCGCTCGACGAAGCCGTTGCCTTACGCGACGGCGGCGTCACCGCGCCGCTGCTCGTGCTCGGTCCCGTTCCGCCGGCCGATCTCGATGCGGCCCTCGGCGCGAAGACGGCGATCGCGTTATGGGATACGGGCGCGTACGCGGATGGCGTAGCGCAGGCCGCGCGCAAACGCAACGCGCCGTTTCCCGTTCACGTCAAAATCGATACGGGCGCGACGCGCCTGGGCCTGGATGCCACCGCCGCGCCCGGCGCGATCGACGCCTATCTGCGTAAGCCCGAACTTGCCATCGACGGCGTGTTTTCGCATTTGGCCTCGGCCGAGGAGCTGGATTCACCCTTCACGCAGCAGCAGCTCGATCGTTTCACGAAAGTGCGAGCGCAGGCCGCTCCGCTTTTGGAGGCGCGCGGCGCGCAGCCCGTTTGGCATATCGCCGCCTCCGCCGCCGCTATGCTCTGGCCGCAGACGCGACTGGATCTGGTGCGCGTGGGAATCGCGCTCTACGGCCTCTGGCCATCGACGCAGACGCACGCGGCAATGACGCCCGGCGGGCTGGTGCTCGAACCCGCACTCGCGTTTACCAGCACCCTCGTCGCCACGCGATGGGTCGAGCCGGGCACGTCGGTCGGCTACGGCGGAAGCTACCACGCTCCGCGCCGCATGCGCATCGGCGTGGTGCCGCTGGGGTATGCCGACGGCATCCCGCGCCTGCTCTCCAATCAGGGCGAATTTGCCGTCGCCGGAGTTCGCTGCCCGATCGTCGGCCGCGTCTGCATGAATATGACGATGCTCGACCTCAGCGGCGCGCCGGCCGCCGCGGCCGGAAGCCGCGTGACCCTCATCGGGCGCGACGGGGAGGCGACGATCGGAGCCGACGATTGGGCCCGCTGGGCGCAGACGATCAACTACGAGATCGTCACCCGCATCCCGGCCGAGATTCCGCGACGCTACGAAGAAACTTCCCGGTTCGCGGGTACGTTCTATGAAGCGTAAGGGAGAGCAATCATCGGGACGTGGCTAGCCGCAGGGGCCGCTCTTGCCGTTCTCGGGACCGGCACCGCTTCCGCGCGCCCCGTTCAAATCGTCCTCAACGACCACGCGCTTGGGGTCGCGGCGATCGTCGAACGCGGGCGCGTGCTCGTGCCGATGCGCGCGATCTTCGAGTCGCTCGGAGCCGTCGTCGCCTACGATCGAACCACTCGCAGCGTCACCGCCTCGACGCCGGCGCATCGCCTCTCGTTGCCGATCGGCTCGCGACGAGCGGTGGTCGATGGCCGCATACGTATGCTCGACGTGCCGGCACGCGTCGTCGCGCTCAAGACGTACGTGCCGCTGCGCTTCGTTTCGCAAGCGCTTGGGGCGATCGTCGGCTACGATCGGCAAAGCAACGTGGTCGCCATCGCGACGCATTCCGCGCAATCGAGCGCGACGCCACGCGTAGGGGGCCTGAGTCCGCCTGCCGGCGCGCGCGTCGGTACGGGCTACCCGTCGATCGGCGCGTCGCTAGTCTCGGGCATCGCGTCCCGCACCGGCGTGAACTTGCACGTAGACGGCAGCGACGTCACGAGTCAGGCGACGTTCGACGGCGAAACGATCGCCTACATTCCTCGCTCGAGTCTGACGCCCGGCGCGCACACGGTCGTTTTTTCGGGCGACGCCGGCGGCGTGCCGTTCAGCCAAACGTGGAGCTTCGAGACGACCGTCGACGGAGCCCAAACCGGAAACGAACCGTACGGCGTTCCGTATCAATTCTACAATAACGGCAGCAGCGATTATCGCATCGGCGACTCGATGCGTTTCACGCTGATCGCGCCGCCGGGCGGCAGCGCCTATCTCCAGCTTTGCGGGCTCGGTTTCGATTATCCGTTGTGGAACGCCGGCAGCGGAACGTATTATCAGGCGAACGTCCCCGTGCCGGTCGGCTACACCATTTCGTCCTGCGAAGTAACCGCCGTATATACCGCATGGAACGGCCGGCAAACGTTCGTACCGTATCCGATCTTCATCGGCATCTACACGCAGCCGCAGCAGCCCCGCCCGCAACAGCCCGGTCCCGCACCGTATGTCGTGGGATCGCCGCGCCACACGGAGCCGGTCGGCCGCCGCAGCGAGCCCATCTCGGTACCCGCACCGGCGGCCGTACGCGCTCGCGAAGCGCCGCAGCCCGCGGCGCCGCCGCGGCCGATTCCCGTTCATCCCATCGTCGTGCATCCAATCGTCGTACGCCCGATCGCGGAACCCGTCGAACACGTCCCGCATCCGCGCGCGACGCCCAGAGGGAATTAGCCGACCGCGGCTATCGCTTCGCTCAGATCGAGCGTGCCCTCGTAGAGCGCGCGTCCGACGATCGCCGCATCCACGCTCGCGGGTGCCGCCGCCTGCAGCTCTTTCAAATGCGCGATCGTTCGCGCACCGCCGCTCGCGGTAACTTTGATCGGCGCATCGCCCGCAACCGCGCGCAACGCCTCGATATCGAAACCATCGCCCGTTCCGTCGCGGCCGATCTCGGTGTGAATCACGCGCGCGACGCCCCAGGCGGCGACGCGTTTGACGAGCGCATCCCGATTGACCGGCGTACGTTCCTGCCAGCCGTGCGTCGCGATCATCGCGCCGCGCGCATCGATTCCCGCGATAACTTTTTCGCCGAGTTGCCCGATGATATGGCGCGCGATACGCTCGTCTTCGATCAGGAGCGTGCCGAGAATGACGTAGCTCGCTCCGGCGTCGAGACGCCCTTGCGCCTGCGCGAGCGTGCGGATCCCGCCGCCCGTCTGCACGGGCACGTCGACCGCACGACAGATCCGCGCGATCGCGTCGTGATTCTCGCCCGAGCCGAACGCGCCGTCGAGATCGATGACGTGCAACCGCCGCGCGCCCGCAGCTACGAAGGCTTTCGCTCGCGCGACCGGATCGCCGTCGTAGGCGGTCTCGCGCGACGGGTCCCCTTGCTGCATGCGCACGGTTTTTCCGCCGCGCAGGTCGATGGCGGGAATCACGATCATCCGTTGCTCTCCTAAACCGGCGAGGTTCCGTTTTCCGTGCGCTGTTCGATCGGTTCGAACGGATGCACGGGCGGCCCCGTATACTGCACTTGGGGACGGATCAGGCGATTGTCCGCGAGCTGCTCGAGCACGTGCGCGCTCCAGCCCGCGATTCGTCCGCATGCGAAGAGCGGCGTGAACTCGTCGCCGGGAAATCCCAGACTGTAAAAGAGCGGCGCCGAATAGAAGTCGACGTTTGCGTAGATGCGGCGGTCGGGCTTGGTTTCTTGGAGCACCTTGTTGGATGCGTCTTCGAGCGCGCGCGCGATCTGGTACCACTTGGGATCGCCGCTGGCGGCGAGAGCTTTGGATTCTTCCTCAAGATGCTGCGCGCGCGGATCGCGCACTTTGTACTCGCGATGCCCCATGCCCATGATTCGTTCGCCGCGGGCGAGCACTTCGCGCACGTAGATCTCGGCACGATCGGGGCGCCCGACTTCGAGCAGCACCCGGCCGACGGCACTAGCCGCGCCGCCGTGAGCCTCGCCCTCGAGCGTCGCGAGCGCCGACGTGATCGCGGCGTAAATATCCGCTTTCGTCGAGGCGGTCACGCGCGCCGAAAACGTCGATGCGTTAAAGCCGTGATCGGCTAGCAGAACGAGATAGGTGTCGAGCGCATCCTCCGCAACGTGCCCCGGCTCTTCGCCCTTGCACATGTATAAGAAGTTGGCCGCCTGCGAAAGGTCCGTGCGCGGTTCGACCGGGTCGAGCCCGCGACGAATGCGATCCCACGTCGCCACGATCGTCGGCATCTTCGCGATCAGTTCAATCGCCGTGTAAACGGTCGACTCGTGCGCGCCGTACGGGTTGACCGGCGAAAAAAGCGCGAGGCCCGAAACGATCGTGCGCAACACGTCCATCGGCCAGGCGTCCTTCGGCGCGCCTTGCATCGCCGCAATCAACGGCCCGGGCAGCATGCGCCGCGAACCGAGCTCTTTCTTGAGCGTATCCAATTCCGCCGGCGTCGGCAGGTGGCCGCGCAGCAGCAGATGGACGACTTCTTCGAACGTCGCCTTCGGCGCGAGATCGTGAATGTCGTAGCCGCGATAGGTCAGTCGACCTTCTTTGCCCTCGACATTGCTAAGTAACGTGCTCCCGACGACGACGCCTTCGAGCCCGCGATCGACTGTGATACCGGTGGTAGAAATGGTTGAGGTCCTCCGTAGCCCTTGAGAGTTTGAGCCAATCCGCCCGTTTCCATGCAAACGGACCGGCGGCGTTGAACTACCGCCTCATGGAACCGCTAGATTTAACCAAACAGCCCCCTCGGAGCCCCCACGAGCAGATCAACGGCCTCGTGATGATGGCGCGGACCGTCGACAAACTGCGAGCGGCGCTTCCCGGCGGCAATGCCGGCGACTATCGGATGGAAGGCTTCAGTACTCGGCTTCTGGAGCATCTCGACATCCAGGAAGACGATCTGCGCGCCGTGGTAGCGCTCGCGCAGAGCGATGACGACGTAGCCGCGTGGCTGCGCAAGCACACGGACCCCGCACGTTACGAGGCCATCAATCGCTTGCTTGTCAATCGCACGCTCGCCGACCTCAAGGATCGGGCGGATTTCGAAACGCGCTATCCGAGCGCCGTCGGCCTCCCCGCGCAAACGCCGCTCTTCGACGTTCTCGAGCGCGACGACGCGCTCTTAACGCGCTAAGCGCTTTTGGCAGGTCATCCTGAGCTTGTCCATGTCATCCTGAGCTCGTCGAAGGACGGACGACGTACGTGAGCGCGCGTTCGATCCCCTTGATTGCGGGCGTTGCGGCATTTCTCGTGCATCTCGTTGCGAATCCGCATTACGGCTTCTTCCGCGACGAACTGTACTTTATCATCTGCGGCCTTCACCCGCAGCTCGGCTACGTCGATCAGCCGCCCGTCGTTCCGCTGCTCGCGGCGATGACGCAACTCTTCGGGCATTCGCTGATTCTGCTGCGCGCCGTTCCCGCGCTCTTCGCGGGAGCGTGCGTCTATGTAACGTGCCTGCTCGTTGCCGAATTTGGAGCCGCGTCGTTCGCGCAAATCCTCGCGGCTCTCGTCGTGTTCTTCACCGGCGTGCTCATGAGCTTTGGTACGAAGCTTTCCCCCGATACCGTTGGCCTGGTAACGTGGCCGCTGCTGGCGCTCATCGTCGTACGTCTTTCGAACGGCGCCGATCCGCGGCTGTGGCTGGCTGCGGGGCTGGTCGCCGGCATTTCGATCGAAAGCAAGTACAGCGTGGTGTTTTTCATCGCGGCGCTGGCGCTCGGGCTGCTGCTCACGCCGCAGCGGCGATTGCTCTTTTCGCGCTGGGCCGCCGGCGGCGCGCTACTGGCGGCGCTGATCGCGCTGCCGAATTTTCTGTGGCAATGGTCCTACGGGTTTCCGATGCTGGCGCTGCTCGAGGCCGGGCAGAACGGAAAGAACGTCAACGTTAGTCCGCTGCTCTATCTGGCGCAGGAAGCGATCATCACGGGCGTCGTTCTGGCCGTCGTTTGGATCGCCGGGCTCGTTTGGCTGCTTCGCACGGCGAACTTCAGATTTCTCGGCTACGCGTATCTGCTGTTGATCGCCGAGATGATGATCTTTCACGGAAAGCATTACTATCCGGCCGACGTCTATCCGATCCTGATTGCGGCCGGTGCCGTGGTTTGCGAGCGCTGGACGCGCGCGAGCCGGATCGCACGCTATGCGGCGGTCGCCGTGGTGCTGATCGTCGGGATCGCGCTCGCACCGATGGCGCTTCCCGTGCTTCCCGAGGCGACATTCGTGCGCTATTCCGCCTCGCTGAGCGGCGCGCTGCACATTTCGCAGACGGCGACGCAGACCGAACGCGGTCGTGACGAAGGCGCGTTGCCGGGCGACTGGGCCGACATGCACGGCTGGCCGGAGCTGGCGCAAACCGTGAAACGCGTCTACGAGGCGCTGCCGCCGAGCGATCGCGCTCAAGCCGTGGTGCTCGGCGACAATTACGGCGGGGCTTCAGCGGTCGAGTTCTTCGCGCCGGGTATTCCAGTCATCAGCGTGCACAATCAGTACTGGCTCTGGGGCACGCGCCGATACAGCGGAAACGTCCTCGTGCAGATGGGTGGTACGTGCTTCGCTTCGGATCATCTTTACACCAGCCGGACGGTCGTCACGACGTTTCATTCCCGCTGGGCGATTACGAGCGAACAACATCTGCCGATCGCCGTCTGTCGCGGTATTCGCAAGCCGCTTGCCGACGTTTGGAAAACGTCGAGAGCCTATATCTAGAAGAAACCTACGTTGCCAGTGCGTCGATCGCGATGTGTTTGCCGTTCAGCATGACGAAAGAGGGGTGCTCGACGGCGGTGATGGTTTCGCTGGGGTTTCCGGGGACGGCGATGATGTCGGCGAGTTTGCCGGGGGCGAGAACGCCGCGATCGCGCGTGCCGAGCAGGTCGGCGGCGCTCGATGTTGCCGAACGCAACACGTCGATGGCGCTCATTCCGTGATGCACCATGAGCGCGAAGTCGCGGTTGTTTTCTTTATGCGGGAACACTCCGGCGTCGGTGCCGTAGCTCATCTTTACTGAAGTGCCGACCGCGCGCTGCATGCCTTCGTCGCGCAATTGCTTGGCGAGTTCGGCCTTCGCGATCGACTGCGCGGAGATCTTGTTCGGATTGCCCGGTTGAAGTATCGAATCGAGCGCCCAGATCGTGGGCGTGAGATACGTGCCGCGCTGCTGCATCTCTTTGAGCGTGGCTTCGCCCACGCCGGTCGCGTGCTCGATCGAGTGCACGCCGCCCTTGACGGCGATCGCGATGCCCTTGTCGCCGTGCGCGTGCGCGGCCACTTTGCGTTCGAACTTGGTCGCTTCGTCGACGACCGCTTGAACTTCGTCGAGATTAAACTGCGGAATATCCCACACGTCGCCGTACGAGAGCACGCCGCCGGTTGCAAGGATCTTAATGAGATCGACGTGGCGTTTGACGTGTTCGCGCACTCGCTCGCGAAAGCCGTAGGGGCCGTACGATACGCCCGATTCGATCGGCTGATCGACGTGCACGAACTCCGGCAGATCGTTCGTGTCGCCGTGCCCGCCGGTGATCGAGAGCGACGGGCCGGCCGCCAGAATGCGCGGTCCGACGATCGCCCCGTTAGCGATCGCGTTGCGCAGCGCCAAATCGATGCCGGCTCCGCCGCCGACGTCGCGAATCGTGGTAAATCCGTTGCGCAGCATCACTTGCGCGTTGCGGATGCTGTAGAGCGAGGCTTCCGCGACGTTATCCGCAGCCGTGTGCGGCGGGAGCAGCGCGAGTAAGTACGTGTCCGGAACGACGCGCGCGGCTACGTGCGTGTGACAGTCGATGAGTCCCGGCATGATCGTCGCCGCGCCCAGGTCGATCGTCTTTGCATCGGAGCCCGCGTCGCCGGCGGTCATCGAAACGATGCGGTCGCCTTTGAGCACGAGCACGCCCGGCGTGTGCAGCGTATGCCCGTCGAAAAGATGCGCGGCCTTCAACACGATGGTCTGACCTTGCGCGGCTCGGGCGCGCCACGGTAGGAAGATCGCCGCGCTCGCCGCCGCCGCGCCGATCAAAAACGCGCGTCGGCCGAAGTACGCCTCCGCTTGTGCGAAAATTCTGTCCGAGTACGGAACGTGCGGACAGCGGCATGAGAGCGGATCGTGCGTCATGTAAGGCTTCCTTTAGATGACAGCGTGGGGTTTTAGATGGCGGGATTGCGGGCGTGGGCGTAGGTGACGAGGCGGGCGATGAGGGCTTCGTAGCTGAGGCCGATGGCGTTGCAGGCATCGGGCAGCAGGCTTGTGGGAGTGAGTCCCGGCAGGGTGTTGACCTCGAGGATGTAGGGGCGGCCCTCGTTGCTGACGATGAAATCCGTGCGCGAGTAGTCGCGTAGACCGATCAGCCGATGCATCGAAAGCGCGAGCATCTGCATGCGGGCCGCGAGATCGTCGTCGATACGCGCGGGCACGATGTGCGTGCTGCCGCCGGCGCCGTATTTTGCCTCGTAGGTGTAAAACTCGTCCTTGTTCGAGACGATCTCGACGATCGGCAGCGCCTCCTCGCCGAGAACGCCGCACGTGAACTCGCGGCCCGCAACGAACTCCTCGGCCATGACCTCGTCGTAGCGCGCCGCCGCGTCGATCATGGCTTGCGTCCACTGTTCGTGCGAGCGCACGATCGTCACGCCGGCGCTGCTGCCTTCGTAACGCGGTTTAACGACCAGCGGCAGATCGAGCGATCCCGGCAACAGCGGCAGCGTGCCGCCCGAGAGGTCGAAGAGATCCCACGGCGCCGTCGGCAGCCCTTCGGCCGCGAGCAGTTTCTTGGTGAGATGCTTGTCCATGGCGAGCGCCGCCGCTTCGAGACCGCTGCCCGTGTATGGGATCTGCAAGAAATCCAGCACGCCTTGAATCTGCCCGTCTTCACCGCCGGGACCGTGCAGCGCGTTGAAGACCACGTCGGGTTCCAGCCGCCGGATCGCTTCAATAAACCCGGCGTCGTAGTCGAGCGATTTTGCTTCGTAGCCGAGCGACTGCAGCGCGCGCAGAACGCCCGATCCGGTCTGAATCGAGATCTCGCGTTCGGCGCTGGCCCCGCCCATCACGACGGCGACCTTGGGTTTCTTACTCGTCACGTAGCTCGCTCACAGACGTCATCGGAATCGGTAAATTCACCGACGAGATGCACTTCGAGTTGCAATTCGACGCCAAAGCGCTCGAAAACGCCGTGCCGTACGCGCGCCAACAGCGTCGCAACGTCGCGCGCGCTCGCTCGATCGACGTTGTTAATGAAGTTGGCGTGCAGGGGTGAGACTTCCGCGCCGCCTTCACGCCATCCCTTAGCGCCGAGCGCCTCGATCAGCCGGGCGGCCTTGTCGCCTTCGGGATTGCGGAAGCACGAGCCGGCGTTGGGGAGCGCCAGCGGCTGAGTGTTTTTGCGGCGCACCAGGCGTGCCTGCATCTCCTCGCGCACGCGCTTGGCGTCGCCCTTCTCGAAGACCAGCGTCACTCGCGCCACGATCGCGTCGCTGGAGAGCGAGGTGTGCCGGTAATAATACTGCACCGTCACCGGATGCGGATCGGGTTTACCCGGCGACTGCACCCACACTTCGCGCACGAAGTCACCCATCTCGCGATCGGTTCCGGCGTTCATGCGCAGCGAGCCGCCCACGCTTCCCGGTATTCCCGCGAGCGAAGCCACGCCGACGGCGCCGACCGCGGCGGCCTTGGCCGTGAGCAGCGGCATATTGCCGGACGCCCCCGCGTGCACGACGACGGTCGCGTCGTCGTGCGTGACGACGATGTTTGCGAAATCCCCCGCCAGCCGCAGCACGAGCCCGCGGATGCCGCCGTCGCCGACGAGCAGATTGCTGCCGCTGCCAAGCGCGAGCCACGCCACGCGGCGTTTCGCGCAGAATCGCATCAGCGCCGCGAGCTGCTCCTCGTTCTCGACGACGATCCACGCGTCCGCCGGGCCTCCGATTTTCCAATACGTGAAGGGCGCGAGCGGTTCGTCGAACGCCACGCCGGCGCCGCAGATCGCGCGCAGCGTTTCGCGATCCGCCGCGTGAAGAACGCTCGCCGTCACTCCGCGAACTCGCGCGCCAAACGCGCCGCGACGGTGGTAATATTCCCGGCGCCGAGCATCAAGACGAGCGCGCCGTCGGGCGCATCGCGCAGCAGGAGTTCGGGCAGGTCGGCAACGTCGGATGCGTAGCACACGTGCGTTCCACCGGCCTGCAGCGGTTCGCCGATCGAGCGTTCGCTCACGCCGTCCACGGGCTGCTCCGAAGCGGCGTAGATCGGCGTCAGATAGACGGAATCCGCACCGCGTAGCGCGTCGGCAAACTGCGCCGCCAAATACGCGGTGCGCGAGTAGCGGTGCGGCTGAAACGCGACCACGATGGGCCCGCGATGGTATTGACGGGCCGCAGCGATCGTCGCACGCACGGCGGTCGGATGGTGCGCGTAGTCGTCGACGACGATCATGCGCGCGTTGCGCGCGAGGATCTCGAAACGCCGGCGCACGCCGTTGAACGCGCGCAGCCCGCGCGCGATCTGCACGAAGGGGATTTCGAGCGCGCGCCCGACCGCGATCGCTGCGAGGGCGTTGGCGATATTGATCGCCCCCGGAACGTTCAGCTCGACGGTTCCCAAGCACATATCCCCTGCCAGGACGTCGAAAACCGAACCGAGATTCGCGAACGTGAGCGTTGCCGGCCGCACGTCCGCGTCACCCGCAAATCCAAAGGTGACCGTCTTGGCACCGCGCGCTCGGCCGAGCAGCGAGGCGCTCTGCGGATTATCGATACCGACGATCGCCGTCCCGTCTTCGGGAAGTTTGCCGAGAAAACGCTCGAAATCGTCGACCAGCTTCGGCAATTCTTCGTCGCTTGCCAGATGATCGTTTTCGATATTGGTGACGACGGCGACGCTCGGTTCGAGGAGCGCGAACGATCCGTCCGATTCGTCGGCCTCGGTTAAAAACCACGGGCCCGAGCCGTTGTGCGCGTTGGTGCCGGTGTCGATCGCGATCCCGCCGAGCACCAGACTCGCATCGACGCCGCCCAGCCGCAAGACCGAAGCCGTCATCGCGGTCGTGGTCGTCTTACCGTGGGTACCGCAGATCGCGATTCCGCGCCCCGCTCGCACGAGCTGCGCGAGCATCTCCCCGCGCCGGAAGATCGGAATCTCGCGCGCTCGCGCCTCGCGATACTCCGGATTCGCAACGTCGATCGCCGAACTCACGACGAGCGCGCGCGCTTGCGCGATATTAGCCGCGTCGTGCCCTACGAACACGTGCGCCCCTTCGGCGCGCAGCGTATCGAGCATCGGCGACTCCTTCACGTCGGAGCCCGAGATCGTCTCACCGCGCGCGAGCAGGATTCGAGCGATCGCGCTCATACCTATCCCGCCGATTCCCACAAAATGCAAACGCTGCGTCACGCACGTTCCCTTCGCGCAAGCAGCGCCTCTATCCGCGTGAGAATCGTAGCGACCGGATCGCCGGGAGCCAGCGCGCGCGCGGCCGTACGCATCGCCGGCAAGCGCGACGATTCGAGCAGCTTGGAGAACGTCCACCAGAGCGCGTCGGCTCCCAACTCCCGATCCGGAAGAATCGCCGCGGCGCCGGCTCGCTCGAAGGCCGTTGCGTTGGCGAGTTGATGCTCCTCGGCGGCGAACGGATATGGAACCAGAATCGACGGCAAGCCGAGAGCGGCGAGTTCGCCGAGCGTCGACGCGCCCGAACGCGCCAACACGAGATCGCTCACCGCGTAGGCGTCGGCCAGATCGGGCAGATAGGGCACGAGCACCGCGTGGTTGTCGCCGAACAGTTCGCGCTCTTCGGCCTGCATGTATGCGTAGTCGCGCTCGCCGCTGACGTGCAGCACTTGCCAATCGCGCGGCAACGCTCGCCGCGTGACGAGCGCCGCAACCGCCTCGTTGATCGAACGCGCGCCGAGACTGCCGCCGATCGCCAGCAGCGTGCGGCGATTGGGATCCAGCCCCAGCCGCCGCGCGGCCTCGATGCGATTGTTGTGCCGCCGCAGGCTCGCGCGTACCGGAATACCCGTGCGAACGTAGTTGGCGGCAAACGCGCCGTCGCCGGCGGGAAAGGCACCCCAAATTTCGTCGACGAGCGGCGCCAAGAGACGATTGGTCAAGCCCGGGCGCGCGTTTGGCTCGAGCAACGCGATCGGCGCGGAACTCAAGCGCAGCAGCCGCAGGATGCGCGCGGCGACGACGACCGGGAAACAGACATACCCGCCGGTGGCGATAACGATGTCGGGCCTCGCCGCGCGCAGCGTGCGCAACGCTTGGGCGATGCCGAGCGCGTTCGCGCCCACCGTCAGCAGCGTCGTCGGCGAAAGCTTTCGCGCGAGCGGACGGCTCGTAACGTACGCGAGTGGATAGCCCGCCTGCGGCACGATCGAGGCTTCCAAGCGATCGGCCGTACCGACGAATCGTACGTTCGCGCGCGCGCGCAGCGCGTCGGCGATTGCGATCGCGGGATAGAGATGACCGCCCGTGCCGCCGCCGGCAAAGAGCACGTTCATGCGGCCTCGCTCCAGCGAATATCCTGCGCGTGTCCGTCGGAGCGCGCGACGAGCCGTTCCCAACTCTCCGGCCAGAGCCTCACGCGCGTTTCGTACGCACCCTCTCCAGGCTCCATGGCAATCCAGGCGACCGGCGAATCGTCCGCGGCGCGCGCTCCCACCCGCGCTATGGCCGCGCGCAACGCGTCGCGCATCGCGCGCGGCAAGTGTTCGGTAACGACCGAGTGCATGACGACGGTCAGCGAGCCGGCCGAGGGTCGTACGCGCTCGATCCATTCAACGCCGTCGGCGCGATCGATCGCAACGGCGACGCGTTCGGCGACGAGCAGCGCCGCCCGCAAACGATCGAACCGCTCGACCTGATCGGCCCACACGAAGGACAGCAGTTCTTGCCGGTGTGCCGGATCGCACGGATCCAGTGGATTGAGATCGCAGCCGCGACGCTCCGCAATCTCGACGTGCGCCTCGAGATTCGCCGGGCGGCCGCTCGCGATGCGGTTGCGAAGCTGCAGCGGCGAAGCCGCATCGCCCCACGCCCAGCCCGCGCCGGCGTACCCGTACGAATCCCAACGCAGATTCAGACCCGCACTCGACCCGACCTCGAAGATTCGCATCGGCAACGGCCGGCGCGCGACGGCGGCCAGCGACGCGGCCATCAGCGGCATCGAGCGCGCCACTTCGTTGGTCTGCGGCACGCGCTCGAGCAAGCGCGCGACGCGCGCCGGCTGCGCAGCGAACAGCTCCGAAGCCGCGCGCCAGGCCGCCGCCGGATCGCCGTCGCCCCCGGCCGACGGAAAATGCGCCGCCAGCGCAGGCGCGGTGCCGTCGAGCGCGCAGGCGTGCAGCGCGCCCATCAAACGCAGGCCGATCCTCGAACGCTCGGCGTTGGCGTTCAACAGATCGCGCAGCGGTCCGGGACGGCCCGAAGCATCGGCAGCCTGCGCGAGCAAGGCCGCATACAATGGCGAGCCCATCGCACCGCAGGCTTGCGCCTGGCGCGCGATCCGCTGCGCGATCGTCGGTTCCATCCTTATTTGAGATTGACGCGCCGGTAGCGACCGACGTTCATAATCAAGGCAACCGCGATCAGATTCACGATGAGCGAACTTCCGCCGAACGAGATGAACGGAAGGGGCACGCCGGTTACCGGCCACGACGACGTGACGACGCCGATGTTAATGAAAGCTTGGATCGTAATCATCGCGGTCGCGCCGGCGACCAGAAAGAATCCAAACCGATCCGGCGACGCGATCGCGATGCGGATCGCGCGGTAGGCGAAGAGCGCGAAGAGCACCACCACCCCGACCGCGCCGATGAGGCCCAGCTCTTCGCCCAGGATCGAGAAGATAAAATCGGTGTACTGTTCGGGCAGATAGAAGAACTTCGCGCGCGATTGGCCGAGTCCGACGCCAAAGATTCCGCCGCTTCCGAGCGCGAAGAGCGATTGAACGATGTGGAAGCCCGTGTTCTGTGCGTCTTTCCACGGATCGATGAAGGCGAAGATGCGCGCGCGCTTGTAGGGGCTCGCGAGAATCGTCGCAACGACCGGCGGCACCGTGGCGAGCAGAATCAGCGTCAGATGTTCGATGCGCGCGCCGGCCGCGAAGAAGAGCGCGAACGCCGTCATAACGAGCAAACTCGCCGTTCCCATGTCCGGCTCTTTGAGCACCAGCACGGCCATAATGGCGACCGGCAGGCAGAGCGGAAAAAGTCCGCGCGGCAGCGAGGTGATTCGCTCGCCACGCGTTGCCAGCGCCGCAGCGAGATAGAGCACGAGCGCGATCTTCGCAAACTCCGAAGGCTGGAGCGAGATCGAGCCCGCGCCGATCCAGCGGCGCGCGCCGCCGACGACGACGCCGACGTGCGGTACGAGCACCACCACCAAACTCACAATCGAAAGCACCAGCACGTACGGCGCGATGCCTTTGAGGCGGCGATAGTCGATGCGATAGACGCCGTACGCGATCGCTCCGCCGGCGACCAAGAAGATCAATTGATGTTTGAGAAAATACGCGGTATCGCGATAGTCGGCATAGCCGGTGGTGCTCGAGGCGCTGAAAATCATGACGAGGCCGATAGCCACGAGGGTCGCGACCGCGCCGAAAAGGACCATGTCGGGCGGCGCCGCTACGAACGAGCGCAGCGCTTCTTCCCGATGCGCGGGATCGACGCGCGGCGCGCGCGCGGTTCGAGCGGCGGCCTTCATACGACCTTCGCTTCCAGCACGGCGGCCGCGAACTGTTCGCCGCGATCTTCGGCCGATGCGAACATGTCGAACGACGCACAGGCCGGCGAGAGCAGCACGACGTCACCCGGTCGTGCGAGCGAGCGGGCGACGTGCACGGCTTCTTCCATCGAATGTGCCTTGGACTTCGGCGCGCGGCGAATCGCGGAGCCGATCTCGGCCGCCGCCTCGCCGATGAGCACGACGGCTTTCGCGCGCGCGTCGATGCTCTCGCCCAATTCTGAAAAGTCGGTCTTCTTCGATTTCCCGCCCGCGATGAGCACGATCGGGCGGTCGTAGGCGCGCAGAGCGGCGATGACGGCTCCGGGATTGGTCGCTTTCGAATCGTCCACGTAGAGCACGCCGTCGAACTCGCCGATCGGCTGCAGGCGATGGGCCATCGGCGCGAAGCTCATGACGCCTTCGCGCAAGAGATGCGGATCCAGGCCGGTAGCGAGCGCGGCGAGCAGTGCGGCCATAACGTTCTGCACGTTGTGTTCGCCCGCGAGCGGAATCTCGTCGCGGCGCATGATCTCGACCGGGCGCGGATCGCCGGTGATCGGTGCGTAGACGAGCGCGCCGTCGCGCAGATACATCGTCGCGCGTTCGTGACGATCCGACATCGTGAACCACAGTTGGCGGCCGCGCACGCGGTTGGAATCCTCCTGCCAGTGCAGGGCCGCGAGGCGATCGTCGTCGAGGTTGCCCACAAACGCATCGCGCTCGCTTTGATTGGCGAAGATGCGGAACTTGGCTTCCGCGTACTCGTCCATCGAATAGTAGCGGTCGAGGTGATCGGCCGAGATGTTGAGGATCACGCCGACGCGCGGCTTAAACGAACGGATCGACTCGAGCTGAAACGAGGAGACTTCGGCGACGACCCAATCGTTCGCGGTCGCGTCCACCACTTCGGCGATGAGCGGATTGCCGATGTTTCCGCCAACGAAGACGCGGCCGCCGCCGGATCGCAGCAAGTGACCGATGAGCGAGGTCGTCGTCGACTTGCCTTTCGTCCCCGTCACGGCCACGATCGGCGCCTTGCAGAGACGCGAGGCGACCTCGATCTCACTAAAGACCGGCACGTTGGCGGCTTGAACGCGGCGCACGAGCGCGCCGTTGAGCGGAACGCCCGGCGAAAGCACCGCCGAGGTGAAGTGCGGGAGCGCGGCGTCAAGCGCCGCGGGTTCGATAAACCGCGCGCCCCGAGCCTCGAGGTGCGCGATCGCGCCGGCTAACTCGGCGCGCGGTTTTTCATCGACGGCGCAGACGGCCGCACCGCGCGCGCGCAGGACCTCGACCGACGCTTGACCGCTGCGGCCGAGCCCGATGACGAGGATCGTCTCCTGTGCGTCGAAGGTCAGCGGCGGACGCGGCGTACTCATCGAACGATTGCCAATCCTAGAGCGGAGAGCGCGGCGGAGGCGAGCCAAAAACGTCCGGTTACCCGCGTCTCCGGCCAGCCGCCCAACTCGAAGTGATGGTGGAGCGGGCTCATGCGAAAGATCCGTTTCCCGCCCGTGCGCTTGAAGTAGGCAACTTGAACGATGACCGAGAGCGCCTCGGCCACGTAGACGCCGCCGATGACGATGAGTAGGAGCATCTCGCCCGTGAGAATCGCGATGCCGGAGAGCAGCGCTCCGAGTGCGAGCGAGCCGGTGTCGCCCATGAAGAGCTTCGCCGGGTGGCGATTGAACAGCAGAAATGCCAAGCACGCGCCGACCGTGAGCAGCGAGGCTTGAGCGGCGGCGGGAATCGCGAATTGGAAACCGATCGTCGCGAGGACGATCGCCGGCGGGATCATCGTTCCGGTCGCGAGACCGTCGAGCCCGTCGGTGAGATTCACGGCGTGAATCGTGCCCGTGATCGCGAGAATCCCGAGGATCAGCCAGAGCCAGTGCGGCGCGGCGAGCACGTAGGTTCCGGCGTGAAAGATCACGTCGCGCGGAAAAATCGCGTACGAGTCGGAGAGCGCGCGCAAAAACACGATCGCGATCAAGGCCGTCGCCAGATATTTGGTGCGCGCGCGCAGCCCCAGATTCTTTCCGCGCAGAATAGAGAACAGATCGTCGATAAATCCGACGGCCGCGCAGGCGAGCACCAACAAGAAGAGTTCGACGGCGAGCGGCGCGCGCCACGTCGCGACGATCGGCACGAGCGCGAGTACGAACGCGATACCGCCCATGGTCGGCGTTCCGGTTTTCGCGCGATGCGTCTGCGGCGCATCTTCGTACGCTTGTTGACGAAATTGCAGGCGGCGCAGCAGCGGCAGCACGATCGCGCCCGCGACGAGCGCGATCAGGAAACCGGCGACGATCGGGAGCGCAACGGCGCGCATTAGACGGCCGCCTCGAAGAGCGGATTCTCTCCGACCGCGCGCCATTTCAAGACCACGATCGGCGTCTGTTCGTCGCCGTTGCCGTGCGGATTGGAGAGCAGCGCGACCTCCACGTGCCGGCGCGCGACGCCGGCGGAGGCGCCGAGCACTTTGGCCTTTTCGAGATCGTTCGCGTCGACCACCGCGCAGCCGGCCCCGGTGCGCTCGTAAACCGATTGCGCGAACGCATCGGGATTCTGCGGCGCGAAGACGATCGCGGTTTCAAACGGCGGCATCGTTCCCGTGTAGCCGTCGATCGCGGTGATCGCCTCGCCCATCACTTCGTAGAAGAGGCCGCGTTTGCCGATCGCTCGTCCGAGCACGTGCATGACCGACGCGAAGAGTACCCGCCACGGGCCGACCTGATCGATCACGATTTGCAGCGACTCCGGCTGGTTGACCGTCGCGAGCGCGCCGGCGCGCCGCGAAAGATAATAGGCGAGTTTGCTCGGTCGCACGTACTCCGCGCGCACGGCTTGACCCTGAGCGATCGCCACCGCCGTCTCGGAGATGGCGATGACGTCGCCCGCGCGCGCGATGCCGCGCACGGAACGCTCGACGATCGCCGCGAGGTCGTCGTCGGGGCGCACGAGTTGCGTCCGCACGGGAATCGCCACGATTCCAGGCGGCAACTCGGGTCGATCGATGGCTAAGGGTCGCGTCATGACGCGTGCAATTCCCGGACGATTTCCTCCAGCTTATAGATGCGCGAACCTTTGAGCAAGACGACGTCTTCGTCGTTTGTATTTTCGCGCAACCAGTGCGAGGCCTCGGCGTTCGTCGCGAAGCGGACGATGCGCTTCGAGGAGAGTCCTGCGCGCTCTGCTCCCCGAGCAAGCGACTCGGCGTATTCGCCGCCGACAAGCAAGGTATCGGCAGCCGTTGCGGCGCGCTCGCCGACGCGTTCGTGCATCGCCGCGGCGCCGGGTCCCAGCTCCGCCATCGAGCCGAGCACCGCGATGCGGCGCTCGCCGCGCTCGCTCGCAAACGCGTCGAGCGCCGCCAACATTCCCGAGAGGTTCGCATTGTACGCATCGTAGATGATGCGCGGAGAACCCGCCGCCTCGATCGACTCGTAGCGGCCGGCCGGCAGCCGCAATCCCGGGAGCGCCTCGACGATGGTTTCGAGTGAAACGCCGAGCACTTGAGCGGCCGCGATCGCGGCCGCCAAGTTCGCCAGATTGTGCGCGCCGGGCAGCCGCGTTTGCACGTTCGCGCGCTGCGGATGCGAGCCGTCCGTAATCGCCAGCGTCCGATCGTCGACAACGTAAACGCCGGGCAGCTCGCCGGGCTCGCCCACGCCGAACCAGCGCGCGGGCGTCGCCAGTTCGCCGGCGCGGCGGCGCGAGATGTCGTCGCCGGCGTTGAGGACCGCTTGCGCGCCTTCGCAGAAAAGTCCCCACTTCGTCTGCGCCAGCGCTTCGTGCGAGCCGAAGGTTTCGAGGTGCGCCTCACCGATGTTGGTGAGCACGCCGACGTGCGGATGCGCGAGCGCGACGAGTTCGGCGATCTCGCCCTCGTGACGCGCGCCCATCTCGACGACGATCGCTTCGTACTCGTCCGTCGCGCGCAGCAGGAGCTTACTTACGCCGATCTCGTTGTTTTCGTTGCCGGGCGACGCCAACACCCGCGCGTCGCCGTAGCCCGCGCCGAGCAGTTGTGCGAGCAGATATTTGGTGGTCGTCTTGCCGGCGCTCCCGGTAATCGCGACGACGCGGCCGCGATACTCCGATCGCACGGTTTCCGCGAGCGCCATGAAGGCGCGCTTCGTATCTTCGACCAGCAGCGTCGGCACGTTCTCGAGTTGCGCTTGCGGTTCGTCGATCACGAGCGCCGCCGCACCCAAGCGAACCGCCGCTTCCACGTACGTGTGCCCGTCGAAATGCTCGCCGCGTAAGGCCAGAAACGTATCGCCGCTGCGCAGCGTGCGCGTATCGGTGGCGACGCGTAACTGCGCCGGGAAACGCTCCGGGTAGCGCACGGTCGCGGCGGTCGCTTTGGCGGCGGCCTCGAGCGTGAGCGTCATGCACGGGACTCGCGGCGTGCGAGCGCATCGCGCGCGACCGTCGCGTCGTCGAATTCCAGCACCTCGCCGCCGACGAGTTGGTAGGTCTCGTGTCCCTTACCGGCGACGAGCACCACGTCGCCCGCACGCGCCGACTCGATCGCCTGCTCGATCGCCGCGCGACGATCCAACTCGATCGCGTGCGGAGCGTTCCCGAGCCCGGGTCCGATTTCGTCGACGATCGACTGCGGCGGCTCGTGGCGCGGATTGTCGGATGTCACGATCGTGAAATCCGCCAGTCGCGCGGCGACGGCGCCCATGAGCGGCCGTTTGCCGCGATCGCGATCGCCGCCGCAGCCGAACACCACGATCAACGATCCGCGCGTCGTTTCGCGCAGCGCGCGCAAGGCGTTCTCCAGCGAGTCGGGCGTATGCGAATAGTCCACGACGACATCGATGCCGGCTCCGCGCACGTGCTCCATGCGGCCGCGAACGCCGGCTAACGAGGCTAAGCCCGCCGCCGTCTTGGCATCGTCGATTTCGAGCGATCGTGCGACCGCGATCGCGCAGAGGGCGTTAGCGACGTTGAAGCGACCGGGAATCCGAATCGAAAACTCCTGGCCGGCGCTGCGAAACGAGCTGCCGTCCGCGCGCACGACGACCGATTCGGCGCGAATATCGGCCGAGGCGTGCAGCGCGTAGGTGAGCACCGACTTGCGGCCGCGCAGTTCGCGCGCCCACAGCGCGCCGAGTTCGTCGTCGGCGTTGAAGACGCATCGCTCGGCCTGATCGAAGAGTTTGCGCTTGGTGTGAGCGTAGGCGTCGAAGGTCTTGTGAAAGTCGAGATGGTCGCGCGTGACGTTGGTTAGCGCCGCGACGCGAAAGCGCACGTCGGCGACGCGTGCGAGCGCCAGCGCGTGCGAGCTGACTTCCATCGCGACCGCGCGCGCGCCGAGATCGCGCATCTCGGCGAAGAGTCCGAAGAGTTCGTTGGCGAGCGGGGTCGTATTTTCGAGCTGCCAATGTTGCTCGCCGAACTGGGCCCCGATCGTGCCGATCGTACCGGTCGGCAATCCGGCCGCCGCGAAAACCGCTCCCAGCATCTGCGTGGTCGTGGTTTTGCCGTTGGTACCGGTGACGCCCGCGACGGTGAGATCGCGCGTGGGCCGGCCGTAGAACGCATTGGCGATGCGCGAGAGCGCGCGCGTGGAATCCGGCACGATGACGAGCGTTGCCGGCGCGACGTCGTGCAGCTCTTCCGAAACGATCGCGACCGCGCCGGCCGCGACCGCCTGCGCGATAAAGCGGTGACCGTCGGTGCGTTCGCCGCGCAACGCAACGAAGAGCGCACCGGGCTTGACCGCGCGCGAGTCGATCGCGATACTCGCGAGCGCGCGCGAGCGCTCGCCGATCACACGCGTGGCCTGTGGAAGCGAAAGAACGAGCGTTGCCAGGTCGACGGAGCGCGCCGAAGCGTTCATCGTGGAGCCTGTTTCGACGCGCTCGGCGGGGGGACCAAGCGTGGGAGCACGCCGGCGTGCAGCATCGCGGCCTTCGCGATCTGCACGAACGCGGGCGCGGCGACCTCGGAGCCGTAGATCGATCCCACCGGACGCTCGACTTTTACGAAGATGACGTAGCGCGGACGATCGTAGGGGACCATGCCGATAAACGACGCAACGTAGGCGCCGGGCTCGTAGCGCCCGTTTTCGACGACTTCGGCGGTACCGGTTTTGCCGGCCGTGGCGTATCCGGGAATCTGCGCGGCCGGATTGCCGGTTCCGTGCACGACGACCGCGCGCAAAAAGCTCTTGAGAACCTTCGCGGTGTGCTTCGAGAAGACGCGCCGCACGAGTTCGGGCCGATACTCGTAGACGACCTCGCCCTTCGGGTTGAGAATCGCGTGCAGAATTCGCGGCCGCAATAGCAGCCCGCCGTTGGCAATCGCGCTGTAAAAGCGCGCCATAGCGATGGGCGTGACCGAAACGCCTTGTCCGAACGACATGGTCGCGAGCGAACTGCCGCTCCACTCCGAGGGCGGCGGCACGATGCCCGGATTTTCGCCGGGTAATCCGATCTTGGTCGGTTCGCCGAAACCAGCGCGCTGCTCCATGGCGTAGAACGTCTTGCCGCCGATCGCGATCGCGACTTTCGCCGCGCCGACGTTGAGCGAATCGGCGATGATCGTTTCGAGCGTGTCGCCCGCGGAGCTGGGCGTCAATCCGTCCACGGCGTTGTAGATGCGGCGTCCGCCGACCTCGAGCGGACCGATCGAGGGAAAGAGTTCCGACGTGCTCACCTTGCCGCTATCGATCGCCGCGGCTGCCGTAACGAGCTTATAGGTAGAGCCGGGTTCGTAGGCGTCCATCACGGCTCGATCGCGCAAGTCGCCGGCCGGGAATTTCCAGTACGTGTTCGGGTCGAAATGCGGGGAGTTCGCCATGGCGAGCACCGCGCCGGTCCACGGATCCATCACGATCGCGGTGCCGCTTTGCGCGTGGAACTTCTTGACTTGAGCGTCGAGCGCCGTCTCGGTGACGTATTGCAGATACGAATCGAGCGTGAGCTGCAGCGTCATGCCGGGCTTCGCCGCTTTGATCGTCTGCTCGTGTCCGAACGGAATCGGCCGGCCGAATTGATCGGTCTCGAGCACCACCTTCCCGGACGCACCGCGCAGCAGCGAATCGAAGGCGTACTCGACGCCGTCGAGTCCGTTTTCGTCCATGCCGACGAAGCCCAGGACGGTCGAGGCCATCTGTCCGGCGGTATCGACGCGTAGCCCCGTGTCTTCTTCTTTCAGCGCGACGCCCGGGATACTTAACGCGGCGACGCGGTCGGCCTGCTCGTGCGGAATCTTGCGCGCGATCCACGTAAACCATAGATGCTTGTCGTGCAGGCTCGCGACCGTCTGCGCGTCGAGTTTGCCGAAGACGCCGCGCAGTTTGGCCACGGTCGTATCGGCATCGGCGATATCGTGCGGAACGGCGTAGACCGATTCCGACGGCAGCGAGCGCACGAGCACGTTGCCTTCGCGATCGAGAATGCTGCCGCGGCGCGCGAAGACGTCGACGCTATCCGAGCGTTGCGCCAGCGCCTCCTTCGCGAGGACCGGTCCGTCGATCACTTGCACTTTGCACAGGCGCCACGTGAGGAAGCCCGCAACGAGGAGGAAAAAGTAAAAAATCGCCTTCGCGCGACGTGGTCCGATGCGCGCGAAATGCCGTTGATGCACCGCTACGTGTCCTTGGGTCCGGCTATCGCGTGCTTTGGTTGAGCCAGCCGGCAAAATTCGAGAGCAGCGCGAGGTGCGAACCAGCGCGCGTCTCTACCGGCGGCGGGAGTTTGACGATGGCGAATTGTTGCGGATCGTGCATGTGCAGACTCGCGGCGATGGCGGCCAGGCGGTCGTCGGACCGCAGGCGTGCGAGCCGATCGTCCAAGCGCAGCGTCTCTGCCTGCAGGGCGGTCCGTTGGCGTTCCGCGCGCGAGAGCGCGTAGTTCATGCTCGTTAAGTGCGTCATCAACACGACGTATCCCATCACGCCGGCGAGCACGATAGCGAGCACGGCGCAGAACCGCGTGAATCCCGCATACCGCGCGCGGCTGGCGCGGCCGCGGCGCCGTTCGGTCGCGTTCTTCGCGGTGCGCACGTTGGGAATATGCGGTCGGGCGTCGAGGCGTTGGTGAGCGATCATAGAGGCTAGCTAGCTTTCCGTTGGGCGGCGCGCAATTTAGCACTACGCGCGCGAGGGTTTCGGGCGATCTCGGCCTCGTCGGGTGCGACCGGCTTGCGGGTGAGAACTTCGAGCCGATCGTCCTCACGCAACGCGTGCTTGACGATGCGGTCTTCGAGCGAATGAAAACTAATGGCCACGATACGCCCGGCGCCGCGCAAGCGTCCGACCGCCGCGCCGAGCCCGTCTTTAAGCGCGTCGAGTTCGTCGTTGACCGCGATGCGCAAGGCTTGGAAGACGCGCGTTGCCGGATGGATGCGTTCGCGCTTGCCCGGACGGTGCAGCAGCCCGCTGACCATCTGGGCGAACTCGATCGTGGTTGCGGGCAGCGTTCCGCTCGTGCGGCGCGCCACGATCACGCGGGCGATCCGCCGCGAGGCGCGTTCCTGACCGTAATAAAAGAAGATATCTGCGAGTTCGGTCTCGCTCGCAGTCATCAGGACGTCGTAAGCGCTCTTGCCGGCATGCGGGTTCATGCGCATGTCGAGCGGTGCGTCCTCGCGGAACGAAAAGCCGCGCTGGCCTTCATCAAACTGCATTGACGAAACCCCCAAGTCGTACAAGATGCCGTCGATCTGCGCGACCCCCAGCTCGTCGAGGATGGGCGAGAGCTCGCGAAAGTTGCCCGGCACGAAGCAAAATGCGGAATCGGTAATGGTTGCCGCACGCTCGATCGCCGACGGATCGGCATCCAGCGCAATCAAGCGGCCACCGGAGAGCCGCTCCAGGATCCCACGCGAATGACCGCCCGCACCGAAGGTCGCATCGACGTAGATCCCATCCGGCCGGATCGCCAAATACGAGAGTGCCGGCTCCAGAAAGACCGGTGTGTGATTCATGCGCGCACCCGGCCGTCAATACAATCCGAGGTCGGCCATAAACTCCGCGACCTCGTCCCCCGGGACGGCGTGCTCGGCATAGCGCTCTTTGGCCCAAACCTCGACCCGCGTGAGCGACCCGATCGAGATCACGTCGCGTTCGATCTTCGCGTACGAGCGCAGCGCGGTTGGGATAAGCAAGCGACCCTGGGAGTCGCACGCGACTTCCTCGGTGTTTGCGAAGAGGTGGCGGACCAAACGCCGGTAGCGCTCGTCCTTACGGGGAGCGCTCTCGAGCCGGTCGCAGAATTCCGCCCAGGTGGCCGCCGGGTAGAGGGCCAGGCACGGATCGGGCTGAGCGATCGTCAAAATGAACCCGGTCCCGAGGCGCTCGCGATACCGCGCGGGTACGATGAGACGGCCCTTGTCATCAAGAGCATGCTCAGCCGACCCCGTAAAGCGCGGTAAATCCGCGTGCATCTACCCTCCCCTAGTCACCACCGTGCACCACTTTGCACCACTATACCCCCCTCGATGGCTATATGCAAGGGCG